>MAXM01000262.1 GCA_001751015.1 Desulfobacterales bacterium C00003106 | reverse complement strand
TCAGCGGCGGGATCCGCGTCTTTCGTCCACATAAGGCCTGTAAGCCGGTCAGTGACTGTTCCATCCCGGTTGTCTGCGAAGCGACCGACCTCTCCGCAGATATCCCCTGCAGACAGAAGAAAAAAGAGAAGAACCGGCAGAAGCCATCTGCCCGGGTTTTGCAAAAATATTCTTTCGTGAGTCCGGCATAGTCGCATAATTATCACAATCCTTCTGTTTTATGAATCTCCGGACAAATGATGGCTCATCGAGGATTAGTGTAAAAACCCTCTGATTATGCTCTCGGTTGTTTCAAACTTACTGTGGGAGCGGCTTGTTTTTTCTGCATTGGGTGATTTTCGCATCAAGCCTTAAGGGCTCGACAAAAAATAACTTAGCATTTTTGCATCCCGACTTCACCATGTCTTTAACCGATCTTCAATCGCAAAAATCCTCGAAATAGCTCGCTATTCCTGCGGTTTTGCTCAATCAGATCGATTAAATCTACGGCAAATTCGGGCGCAAATTCTACCAGGTTATTTTTTGCCGAGCCCTAACGGAAAAGTTATTCCGCCCCCGTTCATACGAATTCGAAACAGGCCATAACAGGAAAATGGTCGGACGGGTATAGACCATCAAAGGAATCTTCTATAACAAAGGGCTCTTTCGGCCGGAGTCTTCCCCGATAGAGAATCCAGTCTATCAAACCGGCGACAGGCCTTCCAGTGAAGCGATGGTAGCTCCCCGGATAGGGTTCCTTGAAGGTCTCCTCAAAATCAGGACGCGTGGAGGATCTCCCTTCATCGATCTTGCCCGTGAACCATCTGTACGCCTTGCTTTGCGGCTCTGCGTTGAAGTCCCCCATAAGCACAGCGGGGATATCCGGACATTCAGCCCGGATTTTATGCCAGATCAGCCTGGCGCTGTTAAACTGAGCCGGTTCTTCAAAGTCAAAGTGCGTGTTGATACAAACCAGATCGTTTGAGCCTATCGTAAAGCGACCCATAGTACACTGCCGGGGCCACTTGCTCCCCCATGAACGGCTTCGCACGGAAGGGGTTTCACTCAGAAAAAAGTGCTGACTTCCCGTGCACTCAATGGTCTTTCGATAGAAGATAGCGCTGTCCTGCCAGTAATCAGGAGCTGGCTCGTATATCCCGACGCAGTCATATTCCGGCAGTATTTCGAGCAGGAAATCGGTCTGGAAACGGTTCAGTTCCTGCACGCCGACAAAATTCGGCCGGTATTTGTCAAACAATGCGGCAACAGCATCTTTCCGACAGGTCCATCCGTTGGCGCCGTCGGCGGCGAGTCCAAATCTGATATTAAAAGAGATTACTGAAAATTGCATTTAACGTGTCTCAAAGAGCGAAACGTACTTTGCCGCATCAAAACGGATGTCTTTGAAGTTCTCAAATGAAACGTCGTGAAACTTGAGTCGTTCATTTTTTCTTATTATATCAAACATGTCAAGATAATTCATCGTGATTCTCCGGTTCCAGTCAAGACCAAGCATTTGCGTGATCCTGAAAATCTGGTCCCGATCTCCTTCGATTTCCAGAAAATCCCCGTAGGGCAGTCTATCAATAAGGATCTCCGCAGACCCCAAACAAAAGGTCTCCCGCCACTTCTCATAGACCTGCGCAGGATAGAAACCGAGTTTTTCAAGGATAGTCTGCATCGTGTCAAGATCGCTTACCAAGACCTCAAACTCGTGGTGAATCTTGAAGGACGGATCAGGATTCTCTGTTTTTGTCTTTAATGTCAAGACGTTTCCCCCGTCCCTGCGAAGCCGCAGAAGAATCCCCTGGCCCTGAAGAGTTTGATCCTGATTCTCAAACCGTATATTTTCTTCAAATACCTTGCCGTGATGCAAGGCGCCCGAGTTTATTACCGCATCGCGTAACGCGGAGACGGAAGAAATATGAAACTTGACCTCAATCTCAAGTGCGTCCATCAGGTCTTCACTTAAACATGATCGTTTTGGGAGTAATTTCCCTTATGTCTTCCGTGGAAGGAGACAAACAGAACATTGCCACAAGCAATAACAGGAAAGCAGCAATTATTCCCAATACCATTATATAGTTATACACGGGATGTTCACGGCAGACAGATGACAGGGCCGGGTCGGGAAGGGGGTAAATCTCTGAATGTTTTCGGCGGTCCACAAACTCGGTATACTGGGAATTGGTATACCTGGGATCAATTTTTTTTCTCCTTTCTCTCAATCCGGCGCAAGGACGCTCTTTTGCAAAAAACGAGGTGCACAGACGTCCGACCGTATTCTTCCTGGAGAGAAATCTATTGACGCTTGTTTTCAGTTTCTTAATGGATGGAAACAAAACAACTTTCCTGTCATGACGCTCAGATTTAGGGCTCGCCTGAAGATAAAATGCATGAATGGGAAAATCGTTTTTTCCCCATCGTGTTTATACTATAAATTGACATCATACTTGTCAACCTGTCAATTCCGAATTGTCCATTCCAAATCCACTGCCGACGCCTTCTCGCCGGGCAGGGCATTTGATTGATATTGACATCTCAGCCATCCTTACATATAAGCTCTACAGTAACTGGTGAATAGGCAGAAGGCTAATAGGGACAAATCATGCGTGATCACACAAAACTGCGGGCATT
>MAXM01000261.1 GCA_001751015.1 Desulfobacterales bacterium C00003106 | reverse complement strand
GTTTTCTTATCCTTCCTTATCCCGTAATGTGCGTCAAGTTCATGATAAACCCCTTTTCAGCAATCTTTCCAATTTTGTATTATAAGCTTTATTGAACAAAAACGTAACAAAAATCGTAACGGTTGAGGTGGATAGACTGAAGGTAGAAGGCTGAAGTATTTCAAGCACCTCGCAACGATCAAATCAAGCCTTTTTTCTTTAGCAATACACGAGAGGTTTGCCTCAAAATCACGATTTTTAGCATTTTTTGATATTTTGATGAAAACAATTCAATTTTGAATACACACCCTCTTTCTCAAAAGAGACTCGTAAATAAAGCCGATTTTTTAGATGAGTTGGGGAAGTTATTTCGTCCCCGTTCCTTAGGGGCAACCCCATTGCGGGGCCATGCATTCTGAAAAGGCGTGTTGACAATGAAACCATTATTCGTTAATATTTCAAAAAGATATAACTGTCAACGAGTTTTAGGGGGCTTAGCCTGATTTGCATTCAGCGATGCAATATTTGAAAGGAGATGCGATTATGAGAAGAACGGTTGAATACTTTGAGAAGCCCGGCAGACACAATACCGAGAAATGTATCGACATTATTGAAAACCTGGTGGCTGAGGAGGACTACAGGGACATAGTGATCGCTTCCACCTCAGGAGACACGGGTCTTATGGTTGCCGGCAGACTCAAAGGGAAAGACGTAAATTTAGTGGTGGTGGGACACAGTACCGGTTTTACGAAACCGAACCGGAACGAGTTCTCACAGGAGGCCCACAAAAAGATCCTGGAACTCGGCGGGCATATCTACCAGGGGACGATACTTACTCATTCCCTTGAAGTAGGACTTGCCACCAAGTTTTCAGGAACTTATCCTACTATTATTATGGCTAACACCTTACGACGTCTCGGTCAGGGAATAAAGGTCTGTTGCGAGATTGTGATGGAGGCGTGCGACGGGGGCCTGATTGAAGAAGGAAAGAACGTCGTGGCAGTGGCAGGCACGGTCAAAGGCTCGGATACCGTGGCCATTGTAAAATCAGCCGCTTCCAGCCGCTTTTTAGATCTGTACGTCTCTGAAATACTTGCAAAACCCCGGACATAGGGCTCGCCCATAGGACTCTATTTTTCCAAGAGCCGTACCACCATTTTCTCGAACGCTTTTCCGGGACGGCTTCCAACAATTGTCTGGTCTATCATACCGTCTTTATCAACAACAACAGTGGTAGGGATTGCTGCAATCCCGGTATACTTGCTCATGATTTCCTTGCTTGCCAATGCCACAGGGTAATTGATCTGATGATCGAGCACAAAGGGCTTGACTTTGCTCAGACCTCCCTGATCCAGAGAAATGCCTATTATTTCGAAACCTTGAGAGTTATACTTTTTGTACAATCGGACAAAATTCGATATCTCTGCCCGACATGGACCGCACCATGTTGCAAAAAAATTGATAAAAACAGGTTTGCCTCTGAGGGAATCGAGGCTGATCGTGTTACCTGATACGTCCATAATAGAGAAACCCGGAGCTGCCTTCCGCACACCCGCGGCGCTGCTTTGTTCGGCTTCGGTTCCGCATGTGCAAAGAAAGAAAAGCGCCAAAACCGTAAGAATAGAAATAATGACTGTTTTGTAGTATTTCATGCGAGTCTCCTCATTCGGAATCCCCATTCTCCCTTAAGGGTGGTGGATGCCTTTTTTTTTGATAATAGCACGTGATCTGTTCTATTGCAATAGCGCTGTTTCTCCTCGCTATTCCCCCTGTCTCTTTTTGCCTTGAAATAACCCCGGGATGTCACTAAGATGCAAGCATGACAAAGCGCAGGAAATCTTATGAACCTTTTACAAGCTGCTGTGACGATGCCCACATGGGGCGAGAGCGGCAAAAGGCCCGTGTGCTCCGGCAGTCAGAATGGTGGAAGAGGCGACTTGCAAGGGGAACCTGCCACTACTGCAACAGGTCTTTCCCTCCTCGTGAACTGACCATGGACCACATTGCTCCGATAGTGAGAGGAGGAAAGTCCACGAAAGGGAATGTTGTCCCCGCGTGCAAGGAGTGCAATACAAGAAAAAAATATCTTTTTCCCGTGGAATGGGAGGAATACCTCTCCTCTATCGGCAAAGAGAATCCCGGACTATGAAGATCGGAAGCGTAAAGCTCGACTATCCCCTGATCATGGCGCCTATGGCCGGCATTACGGATCTTCCGTTCCGGAGGATCATCAAAGAGACGGGATGCGCCCTGGTTACGACCGAAATGATCAGCGCTAACGGCCTTGTTCAACACAATAAAAAAACCGGTTTTCTCCTTCGAACCATGCCTTCAGAACGTCCTCTTTCCGTACAGATCTTTGGATCAAACCCCGGGACCATGGCCGAGGCGGCGGTCATCGCACAAGAGAAAGGTGCGGACATAGTTGATATCAACTTCGGATGCCCTGCCAGGAAAATCCTCAAAAACGCTTCAGGGTCGTCGCTTATGCGGGACCCGAGTCTCTGTAGAAGACTCCTGGCAGAGGTGAGAAAAGCCATTTCAATCCCCTTGACCATAAAGATGCGTACCGGATGGACCCCTTCGGGCGAGGAGGCATTGAGACTTGCGCGGATTGCAGAGGAATGCGGTGTTGATGCCGTGACCGTGCATCCCAGGACTGTGGCTCAGAAATTCGGAGGCCGGGCTGACTGGTCTCTCATTGCGCGGGTCAAGGAAATAAGCTCCATTCCCATTATAGGCAATGGCGATATTCGTGCACCCGGCGATGTGTTGAAAATGCTCACAGAGACAGGATGTGACGGGGTGATGATTGCAAGAGGGGCCTTGGGAAATCCATGGCTGTTCGGCCAGTCCATAGAACTTCTCAAGGGCGGAAGCCCCTTGCCAATAACGCTTGATGAGCGCAAAAAGACCATCCTCAGGTATGTCGATTATGCGGTGGAACACAGAGGAGAATCGGGCGCTGTCCTGATCCTTAGGCGCATGCTTCCCGGCTTCGTGAAATCCTTGCCGGAGTGTGGACGGTTCCGGAGAGAGATCGTGCAGGCAAAAACCGGAAAACAGGTTTGCGACATCGTGTGCGCCTATTTTGCTTTCACGCAATTGCTCTTGTCAAGGTCGACCCCCGAAATAACCTCCGCAATCGATGTATGCTGAAAGACCTCCTCCACCTTTATTTCTCCGATACAGGGACCTGAAATCAGGAATACCTGACCGTCCTTGCCTTCAAGCGGCGGTTCCCATCCAAAGACCTTCAGCACGTCGCCCTTGTGCAGACCGGTATCTGCGCCGGCGGAAATCTCCACTTTGTCACCTTCAAGGGATATGACGTATCCCTTGAAGGGTTCTTCTTTCATTACTTTGCAAACCCTGCGGGAAAGTTCATGGACGGCTTCCTGCAAGAGCCGCGTCACAACCTCGAAATCGCAATGCTGATCGCCACTCTGTGACAGGGCCTCCGGTATCTTCGTGCTTGCCTTGGCCCGTTCGCTTAACAGGATTGCTCTTGTTTCAACATCATAGAGCCGGACCTCAAGTTCAAGGGATACAGCGGGAACGATCTTTCGAAATGGCCATATCCCCTCCTTCTGTTCAAAGGTTTTAATAGCAGGAAGCTCGCCTGTGAGTATGGCATTTAATCCGAGCGCCCGCGCCACTCTCGTTACCTGCATGGAACCCATCCCTTCCGGGGTTCTGACCAGCGCTTCGAGATGACGCCCTCTTTTTTCGTCTTCAACGACAAGTCCTTTGCAATCTTTTACCAGGGCTTGTCTGAATTGCCGTGTTGCGATTAGCCCGAGCTCTTCTGCTTCATATCCGGGAAGGTCTGCAAACGGCAGCACAACAATTTTTTTCTTCCAGACGGTGTCAGCCCCGGACAAATCACCACGGTTCTTCTCTGATGTAGCGCATCCAACGATAAACAGAGACAGAATGAGACTAACACCCACAATGGTATCCGCTTTTTTGAAAAACATGAATAACCTCTATCCCTCGCTTGCCTCCATCATCTTCATTGTGGCGCAATGTCATTAAGTTAGGAACGGGGACGAAAAAAATCGTTTAGATTCCCCCTAAGGGGAACTTGAAATGGCCAGATCCATAAGGGCTATGGATATTGTGCGGTAACAGTCGTTGTTATCCCTCCTCTTGCTGTGAACACCCCTTTGATTTCCATGGATTTTGGCTGAAGAACAGCCACCAGGTCCTCGATGAGCTTGTTTGCGAGATATTCATAGAAGATCCCCACGTTTCTGTACTGAAGCAGGTAATATTTCAGCGATTTTAACTCCACTATTTTGCTGTCCGGCGTGTACCGTATGATAATGCGGCCAAAATCGGGAAGTCCTGTCAGGGGACAGAGAGAAGTGAATTCGGGTTGTTCGATTTCTATATCGATATCTCTTTTTTTACGATACCTATATGCCAGAACATCCAGATATCCGCAATCAATCGATTCGACACCTCTGATCCCCTCGCGAACCCCTTTTCGTATTAGGGCTTCATCCATAAAGAATGTATCCTTTCATGTCATCCTGTTCTTCAGGTTGATTTCGTACTGTTCAACATGAAATCGGCTGTCTGCAAGGATTACTATCTCTTGTGTCAAGTTTCTTTCTAAGGATTCCACTACGTTGTGCTCCTCTCCCATAAAGAGGTCCGCCACGTCCGGGTGAACCTTCACAGTAATCCTGTCGCCTGCCACATCACCGGCTTCCTGCATGACCTCTCTGTATATGTCGTAGCATACCGTCCGTTTTGACTTGAGATATCCTTCCCCTTCACAATAGAAACATGGTTCGCAAAGCATCCTGTTGAGGTTTTCATGCGTCCGTTTGCGGGTCATCTCTATTAGACCCATTGCGCTCATGGGAAGGACATTTGTCTTGATTCGATCTTTCTTGAGGACATTGGTAAGGGCATTGAAGACCTTTTCGCGGTTTACCTCCTTTTCCATATCAATGAAGTCGATAACAATAAGCCCGCCGATATTTCGCAGACGGATCTGATAAGCTATCTCCTTTACTGCTTCGAGGTTCAGCTTTAGCACGGTCTCCTCCAAGTTGTGTTTGCCGACATACCTCCCTGTATTTACATCTATTACAACAAATGCCTCCGTGTTTTCGATCACGATATGTCCGCCGGACTTCAGCCAGACCTTCTTTTTCAGTGCCCTCGCTATCTCTGTTTCCAGATTATAGGCGTCAAAGATCGGCTGGGGACCGTCGTAGAGTTCGACATAGTCTTTGAACCCGGGCATGAACGTATCCAGAAACCGGAGGATCGAATCGTATCCGGTCGCAGAATCAATAACCAGTCTGTCAACCTCCTGGGTAAAGAGATCACGCACGGCCCGCAGAGTGACATCAAGCTCCATATGCAGAAGGGAAGGTCCGGCCGTGTTGTCATATTTCTTCTGAATATTTTCCCACAATTGGACCAGAAAAGTTATCTCTGAAGCGATCTTCTTTTTGTTCACCCCTTCACTCAATGTCCTTGCGATAAACCCGTATGGTTCCGGTCTCAGTTCACTGATTATCTCTTTCAGCCTTGCCCTTTCCTTTTCTTCTTCGATACGTCTCGATATCCCGATGTGTTTCGTAGTATGCATCAGGACCAGAAACCGTCCGGGTATTGAAACATGAGACGTAATCCGCGCCCCCTTTGATCCTATCGGGGCCTTTGACACCTGAACGAGGATATCCTGGCCCTTGCAAAGGACATCTTCTATATGGAAACTTGGTTCCAATGAAGGGCTCTTTGAAGGCGTCTCTTTGTTTTCTTCATCCGCGTCCACTCCCAGCAGCCGTTCATATTCTTCCGTGCCGAAGTATACATCCGTGACATAGATAAAGGCGGCCTGATCCTGCCCTATGTTGACAAAGGCAGCCTGCATGCCTGGAAGAACACGGACCACCTTTCCCTTGTAAATGTTTCCCGTGATGTTTTCTTCCATGTGTCTTTCCACGATCAGCTCTTCAAGATTTCCGTTTTCAAGCAGAGCAACACGCGTTTCGTGCTTCGTGTCATTTATAATCAGTTCCTTGGACATATATCACACCTTGTAAGCCTTTAGCTGTCAGCCTCCGGATGAAGCATTCTGCCAAATCCTGCCGACCCCTGAAACCTGACCCCCGACCACTCCTGACCCCCGAAACCTCTAAATACTCGTCAGGGGGACATGGATTTTGTCATTGCCGTGATTCACACCCATTACCCTTTCAATATATCCGCCTGTCTCAACACCTCTTCAGGGAATCCGAAGATGCTTGTTATCGCCTCCACAGGCCGCACGCTCTGCCCCGGGCCTCCATTCACCGTCATCATCAGTTCGTCGGGAGCTTCTAATCTGATTTCTCTGATTACGGCCCTGAGGTCAATCTGCGTTGATCTCCCTTTGCGGTTTTGCTTTGTGACCGGCCATGTATCACGTTCCCAAAAGCGGACTAACGCGGATTCAGGAAACTCTCTGTTTTTCAGCCTGACTGTATACGATATGATTTTGTCGGCCCCTGAATCAGGTTTTCCCGAACAGGGAAGAGCGTCTGTGATCCTTATCCCCTCCGGCAGTTCGTGGTTGAGACATTTTACCACAGTCGCAGGGCTGATCCTTGAGTCAACCTCGATTGCCAGGTGCTCCCTGATGCTCTCTATCCCGACTGGAAGAGCTGTTTCAAAGGAGATCTTCGGCATCGGATGAAAGCCCTGTGAGTATTTCAATTGTATGTCCGCCCTGCGGAACGCGCGCGTAAAGATATTTATCAACTCCAGGTGGCCGAAATATTTGGCTTCACCCCTTTTGGAATAGGATATTCGAAGCCTCCTGTAAGACCGCTTTTTTTCTGTTTCCTCTTTTGTCCGAAACCGGTCTGTTCGGGGTTCAAAAAACGTCACGGGTTCGATCCCGGCACGCTCACATACGCCACAGAGATTACACTCCCCTGTGCGGCAATCAGACGTAGACGACTGCTGCAGGGCCTTCTTCCATTCATCTTTCAAGTAGTCCTCTGTGACCATGGAATCTATATGGTCCCAGCAGAGAGGCTCACTTATCGACCTTTGGCGTGTGGTAAAAAAGTCGATATCCACGCCGGATATCTCCATTGCCTTTTCCCAGAGATCAAAGCGCATCTTGTCGCTCCAGCCGTCCAACCGGCATCCGAGCCTGTATGCATTCACGAGCAGGGAGCTCAGTCGCCGGTCGCCCCTGGCCAGGAGACCTTCCAGTATACTCATCTCCGGGCTGTGCCACTTAAATCTAACGCCCTTGCCTTTGATTCTTTGCCTCAACCATGTCAGCTTTGCCCTGCTTTCCGCCAGAGAGATCTGGGGCGACCACTGAAAGGGGGTGTGCGACTTTGGAATGAATGTCGAAACACACACATTCAAAGCCCCCTGCCTTTTCTCGGGCCTGATTTGCCGAAGCCTTTGAACAAGGGAGACGATTTCTTCCAGATCTTTTTCAGTCTCCGTGGGAAGCCCTATCATAAAATAGAGCTTGATGACACTCCACCCGAGTCCAAAAGCGTTTTCTATAGTAGCTATTACATCCTGTTCTGAAATATTCTTGTTGATGACGTTTCGCAGGCGCTCTGTTCCGGCTTCAACAGCGATCGTAAAGCCTGTTTTGCGAACCCTCTTTATCTGCTCCATAATTTCCGGGGTCAGTGTTCCCACACGCAAAGAGGGCAGGGATACTGCTGTCTTTTCCGACTCGCATCGCATCATCAGGGCCGAAAGCAGAAAAAGTATACTCGTGTAATCGCCGGTGCTCAAAGAAAGAAGAGAGACATCATCATAGCCGGTCGCACGAAGGGCCTTTTCTGCGAGATCAATCAGATCTTTTGGCGCGCGCTCCCTGACCGGCCTGTAGATCATTCCGGCCTGACAGAAACGGCATCCCCTTGTGCACCCTCGCGCCACTTCAAGACTGAGCCGGTCATGAACGGGTTTTCCAAAAGGGACAATCGGATGATCCGGAAAGGGCGCCTTGTTCAGATCCGCAACGATCCGTTTTCTGACCACTGCGTGCCCCGGATAGAGGGGGGTAAGGACCTGGAAGCCGTCCGCGCTGGTGGAGCACTCAAAAAAGGAAGGGATATAGACACCCTCTATTTCAGCCCACGCCTTAAGAAGCGATTTCCGATTTTCTCCCGATTTCTTCCAGTCCATCCATGAATCGGTCAACGAGCAGATGACCTCCTCGCCGTCACCGACAACAATCGCATCAAAAAAATCAGCCAACGGTTCAGGGTTAAAGGCACATGGCCCCCCGGCAATGACGACCGGATGCGATTCATCCCTTTCGCGCGAAAAAAAGGGAATTCCCGCAAGATCGAGTATGGTCAGTATGTTTGTGTAATTCAGCTCATAGAGCAGGCTGACGCCTAATATGTCAAAGCGGGAAAGAGGAGTCCTGGTCTCCAGAGAACAAAGCGGGACGCCTTTTGCCCGCAATTGTGCCTCCATGTCCTCTCCTGGCGCAAAAACACGTTCCGCACAAACCCCCGTGCGGCTGTTCAGTATGTGATAGAGTATCTTCATCCCAAGGTGCGACATCCCGATATCGTAGAGGTCAGGAAAGGCCAGGGCAAATCGCAGGCGTATCTTTGCAGGATCTTTGGTAATCGCATTCGGTTCCGAGCCGAGATAGTGGCTCGGTCGCTGCACGAGGGAGAGAATATTCTGAAAGGTTTGACGAATCATAAGGTTCACTGATATATGTGGTCAACGAGCAGATGGTATCAATTCAACGAGTCGGTAACTCAACTTATTCTAAATCGCATATTTTTTCAATATCGATTTGCGGCATTCGGTTGACCCGCATGCCTATCATAAGTGGGTATGCCTGTGAGATCAGTTGGTTGTGAGAAGTTTCGACCTGTGCGATTAGCTTTTAGCAGTTGGCTTTTGGATAAAACTGTTCAACATCCTCTTTACCTCCCCTTTTCAATGCTAAACGCTAATGGCTAACAGCACAGGTTGAACTTTTTCTGTCAGATCCATTTTGTCGACGGAGGTATATTGCGCGTGCGTTTTTTACAGATTTGTCATTTAGTTCAGAGTCCGGCTTTAAAAAGCCTGCTTGTTTTTGCTGTTATCATCTGGGGGGCTGTTGCGTATGCAGACCCGTTTCCAAGGGAGAACGCCGTAGTCCTTGCCATCCGAAAGGTTGGCATTGCCGTAGTGAATATCAGTTCGGAATACGAGGTTGCGG
>MAXM01000260.1 GCA_001751015.1 Desulfobacterales bacterium C00003106 | reverse complement strand
ATTGTCGTTGCTGTTATATTCCTGGGCATCTCAGCCATTGGAAGCTCATTCATACTGGGGTCCCTTTTTGCGCAACCACTGGCGACGATTTTCCTGCTCTCGGTCTATGATGAAAAAACAGGATAGGAGGTTCCTTAGAAGAAGCTGAGTATGCTATGATCTCATTTCAGAAGATAGCGGAAGAACGGATATTGCAAGCCCAGCGACAAGGGGCGTTTGACAACCTTTCAGGGGCAGGCAAACCGCTCAGGCTCGAAGACGATTCAAACATACCCGAAGATATGAGAATGGTCTGTAAGATACTGAAAAATGCTGATTGCCTCCCCCCCGAAGTCGAAATAAGAAAAGAGATCAAACAGGTGGAGGAACTCCTGTCCGCGATGCCCTCTACAGAAGAAAAATACAGGAAGATAAAGAAACTGAATTATCTTGTTATGAAGTTGAATGAGATCCGCAATGTTTCTCCCATGTTTGAAGATCATCAGTATTATGAAAAAAAGATCGTTGAAAGGTTGACTACCCGCAAGCATACTGTTAGGTAAGAAATGTCCGAAAAGAAACAGGTAGTCTTGGAACTGTATGAGAGGCTCTTTGAGGCGTTTGGCCCGCTACACTGGTGGCCTGCGGAATCAAGGTTTGAAGTGATTATGGGGGCGGTTCTGACCCAGAACACTGCATGGCGAAATGTTGAAAAGGGTATTGCCGCATTAAAGGCAAGAGATCTTCTTTCACCGGAGGCAATGTATAATATACCGTTGAACAAACTGGCCGCCTTGATAAGACCTTGCGGATATTATAATATCAAGGCTGAAAGACTGAAGTCTTTTGTCATGTTCCTTTATAAAGGGTATGAAGGTGACCTCGACAAACTTCTGGGGATTGAACTCATTACCCTGCGGAAGGAGCTTCTGAGCGTCAAGGGTATCGGCCCGGAAACGGCCGACAGCATTATCCTGTATGCCGCCCAAAAACCGAGTTTTGTTGTAGACGCATATACACAGCGAGTTCTTTACAGGCACCATCTGATTCCAAACGACGTATCTTATGACATGATTCAGGATTTCTTTATGGACCGCCTTCCCCGGGATGTCCAGTTGTACAATGAGTATCATGCACTCCTGGTTCACCTCGGAAAGAGCTTTTGTTCAAAAACAAGGCCTAAGTGTGTGCAATGTCCTTTGGAGGGATTCAATCAGTAAGAAAATCTACTGCTGATCCGAATTCGGACATATTGTACTATTTGTAATTAGTTCAATGAATTGAGACAGATTAAGATATGACAGAAAACAAGCCAAAAGAGCGAAGCGAGATTGCAAAGAGTTTTTTCTTTGCCTATCTCATACTGATTTTGAACATTGTTTTGGTCCTTCTTGTGGGGACTGTTGTAATATTTTTCAAAGGAATAACTGACTACGTAATCTGGATACTCGTATCGGGTGCGCTTCTCGTAGCAATATGCAGTTTCCTCTTCTGGAGGAGGATAAAACAGAGCGGCAGGACGCTGAAAGAAACGATGAAAGACCCGATATTTGAGGGAAGAAGCGTTCAGGTCGACCTTCTCGGAGGCCTTTTCTCCGTCAAAATGGGCCATCCCACTATTCCAGGCACACTGTCCCTCGGGGACGGCGCCGGTCCTCATCTTCATCAGTTGGAAGATCCCCTGACCGTACGGACAAGAGGACTGACACGTCTTGCAGACCTTCTTGAGAAAAACCTGATTACCCGGCAGGAATTCCTCATGGCAAAAGAAGACCTTATGCGACCCTCTCAACAGCAATAAGGAACGGGCTCGCACAAAAATAACATAGCAGATTTCGCGCTCGGATTTGGATGAGATTTGGTCGATCCGATTGAGCAAAACCGCTGGAATAGCAGGCTATTTCGAGGGTTTTGCGAATGAGTATCGGCCAAAGATCACCTGAAGATGAGATGCCAAAATGGTAAGTTATTTTTGCGCGAGCCCTAAGGAACAAGGCGCGGAACAGGTAAGGGAAAGCAAGAATGGAGATAAAGATTGTCAGAACAGAAAAACCGAAACCAAAACCACGGGATTCGGAACTTAGCTTTGGAAAACAATTTGCGGATCACATGTTCAACATGGATTACACCCGTGAACACGGGTGGCGGAACGCGCGGATAGAACCGTACGGGCCGATCATGATGGACCCCGCAACCATGGTTTTGCATTACGGGCAGGCCATTTTTGAGGGATTGAAGGCCTATCGTACAACGACCCGGAGCATTAGGCTCTTTCGGCCCATGGACAATCTTGTTCGTCTCAACGCTTCTGCGAGAATGCTCTGTATCCCTGAGATAGACACTGAGTTTGCGTTTTCGGCCCTGCAGGAATTGCTGGCTATAGACAAGGAGTGGATTCCCGGCCTTCCCGGAACCTCCCTCTACATAAGACCAACGATCGTGGCAATGGATCCGTATCTTGGGGTTCGTCCTTCGAATACCTACCGGTTTTTTATCATCCTCTGCCCAGTGGGCGCTTACTACCCTGAAGGTTTCAATCCCGTAAAGATCTGGGTGACTGACAAATACGTGCGGGCCGTGCGCGGCGGCGTTGGCATGGCGAAGACCGCCGGAAATTATGGGGCCAGCCTGCGTGCGGCGGAAGAGGCAAAAGAGAAGGGGTACACACAGGTCCTCTGGCTTGATGGCGTGGAGCGAAAATACATAGAAGAAGTGGGTACGATGAACATCTTCTTTGCAATTGGTGATACCCTGGTCACGCCTGTATTGCAGGGAAGCATCTTGGCCGGAATTACACGAGACTCCGTCATTAAGATAGCAAGAGAATGGGGCATTCCGGTGGAAGAACGTCCGATAACTATTGATGAGGTGATGGCAGCCCACGACAACGGGATGCTTCAGGAAATATTCGGATCGGGAACGGCTGCGGTTATTTCTCCCGTGAGCGAACTTGCGTGGAAAGACCGCGTTATCCGGATAAAAGACGGGACCGTGGGCCCCCTGGCAAAACGTCTCCATAATGAAATCACGGCAATACAGTATGGCGAAGCCGAAGATCGCTTTGGATGGGTTGTCTCTTCAGAACCCTAAGGAATTTAATATGATAGTCAAACAGTTGATTGTAGGTTTTTTTCAGGTAGGCTGCTATATCGCAGGGTGCGAAAAGACGCATCAATGTGTTCTCATAGACCCCGCCGGAGATGAAGAACGGATCATGGCAACCGTGAATGACCTTGGCCTTGAAGTTGTAGCGACAATCAATACCCATGGTCATCCTGACCACACGTGCGGAAACAGAAAGATCGCCGCCCTGACAGGCGCGAAGACACTTATGCATCGTCTGGATGACGAATACTTCAGTTCTCCTGCCGGCGAGGCCATGGCGAGGCAATTCGGGATAGAGCCATCCCCTCCTGCAGACAGGCATATCCAAGACGGGGAGAGGATAGAGATAGGCGACACATCACTTACGGTCATTCATACGCCTGGACACTCTCCCGGCGGTGTCTGTCTGTATGGCGAAAACAATCTTTTCACTGGTGATACACTCTTTGTAGGAGCCGTGGGCAGAACCGACTTCGCCGGAGGTTCCTTAGATACCCTTCTTGAATCGATCAAAACAAAAATCCTCACACTCCCTGACGACACAATCATCTGGCCGGGGCACGACTACGGCGTGAGCCCAACGTCCACGGTAGGCAATGAACGCAAAACAAATCCATACCTCGCAGGTTTGTCATAAGGGCATGGCGTTCAGAGTTCACCAAATGAAATTCCTCCTGAACTGAAAATGGGGCACATCTTGATTGGTGATTAGGAACGGGGACGAAATAACTTCCGCAACTATGCATCACAGCTTTAGGCCACCTTTGCCCGATCTCAAATC
>MAXM01000259.1 GCA_001751015.1 Desulfobacterales bacterium C00003106 | reverse complement strand
GATCTCAAATCACAAAAGTTGATGGAATAGCGGGCTATTTTGATATTTTTGTGATTTGAGATCGGGCAAAGGTGGCCTGAAGCTGTGATGCATAGTTGCGGAAGTTGTTTTGTCCCCGTTCCCAAGGAGGCGCTCATGAACGTGAAGCGGTTGTTTGTGGTGACGGTTGCTTTGCAACTGATGGTTTTTGCAACAGGTGGTTGGGCGCAGGAATGGCACAACCTGGTCGAGCAGGCAGGTGTCAACGGGAGTGTTAACTGGACATCAGGAATAATTCAGGCAGTAGGAACAGGCGCTCCGCCGGAGGAAGCTTACGGAAAACCAAATGCCCGTCCTATGGCGCTGCGTGCCGCGCAGTTAGATGCGTACAGAAATCTCCTTGAAATTGTCAAGGGCGTGCGCATTAACTCCGAAACCCTCGTGGAAGACTTCATGGTCAAGACGGATGTTATCAAATCCCAGGTCGAGGGGATGGTCAAAGGCGCACAGGTGGTCAAGAAGGAATATCTCTCGGATGGTTCGGTAGAGGTAACTGTCCACATGAGCCTGAATGGGGGATTTGCGCAACTCGTTCTGCCCGCTGAGATACAACAGGTTGAAAAAGTGCGTCCGATCCAGGAGGTCGGCAAGACCCCGCCCCAGCCTGTTGAACCTCTTGCTCCTGAAACCCAAGACGTTGTTCCAACGCCCGAGGCGGTCATCTACACAGGATTGGTGGTAGATGCGAGAGGCATTGAAGCGCGTCCGGCCATGTCTCCCAAGATCGTGGATGAAACCGGCAGAGAGGTGTACGGGTCCGCATATGTGAGCCGTGAGTTTGCTGTGCAACAGGGGATGACCGGGTACGCAAAGGATCTGACCGCTGCTCAGCAAAACACCCGGGTAACCAATGATCCGCTTACAATAAAAGGATTGAAGACAGAGGGACCAGGCAAGTCCGACATTGTTGTCAGCGATGCCGATGCAGGTAAAGTCCTGAGCAGTTCCGAGAACCTCTCTTTTTTGCAGAAATGCCGTGTAATGATTGTGCT
The DNA here is from genome assembly GCA_001751015.1 of Desulfobacterales bacterium C00003106. Classification (GTDB taxonomy): domain Bacteria; phylum Desulfobacterota; class Desulfobacteria; order Desulfobacterales. The sequence continues at coordinate 3,162 of MAXM01000259.1, read as the reverse complement.
GGATTGAAGGGATTGATGATTGAAGAAGCAGGGAGCTTCATAGTGTTAGACATAGATGATCAATTCGCAATATTCAATCTGATTATGGAGGACTTATGAAGACTGAAAAGAGACTGCTTGTCTTTGGTCTGGTTGGAGTTATGCTCATGCTTGTTTTTTCCGGGTGCGCTTCTAAAATGAGAGCGCCGGAAGCAGAGCTTGATACCCCGGAACACCATGTCATGAACGGAATGAAGCTCTTGAAAAAGGGAAATGTCGACGATGCCGAAAGAGAGTTTATTCTGGCCAAAGAGCTTGATCTGAAGTTTTCAGGGGCCTATGCCGGACTCGGGCTGGTGTGTGGACACAGGGGGGATTTTGAAAAGGCCATGGAGAATATGAAACTGGCCGGGAACTATGCTGATACAAAAGAAGAAAAGGCGGATGCCTATATCGGATATATAAGGCTTTATACGCTGGGTAAATCAAAGATAGACGAAGACTGGCTGGAAGAGGCAGAGGATGCCTTTGATGATGCGGTAGATCTATCGCCAGACTCTGCCGCGGCCTATTTCTATATGGGCGTTGCATATAAGGAGGCCTATGAATTCAGTGACGCGGCCATGATGTTTTCAAAAGTGCTGGATCTCGACACTGAGTATGTGGCAGACGCGGACGCGGAGTTCTTGGTAGTTCAGAAGATTCAACGGGCCATGCCCGGGACCATGGTTGGCAAGAAGATCGCACTCGTAAAAGAGATCACTCGAGGTGATATCGCGGCATTGTTCATTGAGGAACTGAACCTTGACGCACTCTATGAAAAGAGGACAGCAAAGACATTTGATACGAGTTATAAAGACCCTGTGAAGAGATTTGAAACTGAAGAGACCGTAAAACTGCCTCCGGCCACGGATATCGCTGATTATGTGCTGAAGACTGATGTCGATGCCGTCATTGCGATCGGGATTCATGGGCTTGAACCTTATCCTGACCATACCTTTCGTCCGAACGAAAAGATTACCAGGGCGAACTACGCGGTAATGATTGAAGATATCTTGATCAAGGTAACCGGCGATCAGAAACTGGCCACGAAATTCATTGGCTCTGAGTCTCCTTTCCCGGATTTGCGAAATGATCTTCATTACTTCAATGCAGTCATGGTCTGTACCACTCGTGGAATCCTGCAGGGAGACGTCGGTTCCGGAGAGTTCAAGCCGATGGGGACAATCTCAGGGGCCGATGCCTTGCTGGCTATCAGGACACTGAAATCACAAATCGAGATGTAGATGTTTTACCATAGCCCCTCAATCCCCCTTTGTCAAAGGGGGAAGCAAGTAAGGGACAGACAATCAATGACACGTTTCGAATTCAGGCAGGCCACGGTTGTTGTCGGCATTTTTCTTTTGGTTGCAGCCCATCTTTTCCATTGCGCCGCAATCCGGGCGGAAGATGCAGCGGATGTAAACTCTGTTGAGGTTATCGGCAGCAGTATCGTCTATAACAATGATGTGGCCATGGCAAGGGACGTGGCTATCAGGGATGGGTTGAGAAAAGCCGTGGAAAATGCGGTCGGTGTAATATTGTCTTCTGAATCGATAGTCGAAAACTTCCAGCTTTTGAGCGACCGCATCTACACGGAGTCCCGGGGGTTTGTTCAGGGCTACAAAGTCCTTGCCGAATCAAGGTCCGAGAATTGCTATAATATTGTCATCCAGGCCACGGTCTCTGCGGGAACACTCCGTGACGAACTACAGGCCCTTGGAATCCTTATGGCTCAAAAGGGTATGCCTCGAACCATGTTCTTCTTGGCGGAACAGAGCATAGGAGAATCGCAACCGCATCTGTCTGCTGATCTTGGAATAACGGAAAACAAGATAGCAGAGGAAATGGCGGCAAGGGGATTTGTTTTGGTGGATCGATCCGCAGCGGCCAATGACATTGAGTTGATAAACGTCCTTGGAACGGCGAGACTTGCGGATCAGACTGCGGTCAAGCTCGGCAATCAGCACGACGCTGAAATAGTGATCGTGGGCAAGGCATTGGCAAGATATACAAAAAATGTTATGGGTTCACAAATGAAATCGTATCAGGCCAACATTTCAGTAAAGGCCATCCGGACTGATACAGGAGAGATAATTGCTTCAAGCACGCACAGCGGGGCTGCGGTTCACACAGACGACGTGAGCGGAGGGACGGCGGCCCTTAAAAGGGTTGCCTCGCAGGCGGCCGGTGATCTGATAACACAGATTACTGCTAAATGGCAGCGGGAGGTGGTCGAGTCGCAACTCGTGCTGGTCACTGTCAACGGGATCAAGGCATATTCCGACTTCGTGGCGTTCAGGAGGATCCTGAGCAATAGAATACGCGGAGTGAAGAACGTTTATCTGCGGGGGATTGATGCCGGAGAGGCAAGGATGGACGTAGAAATCAAAGGGACGGCACAGACACTTGCGGATGAGTTAATGTTGAAGAATTTTGATGGCTTTGGCATAAACATTTTCAATGTCTCTCAAAACGCAATTCAGCTTAAGCTGGTTCCAAAGGGATAGGGCAGGGCGGAGAGGAAAAATGAACAGGTCAATGAAAGCAACTTGTTGGTTCCTGTTATTGACAGCATGCTTCTGGTCGCCGGCAGTGTCGCATGCCTATGATGAAGCAGCAATGCAGGTTGAAATGGAAGGAAATGAGGCATGGGTGACCTTCCTTGAGGGAAAGGCGACTCTGCGTCCACAGGATGAGACGCATTCTATTCATCTTGAGCTGAATGCCAGGTTGCGAAATGGCGACAGGGTCACCACAGGCCCTGACGCACGCATTGAACTGACATTTGCAGACAAGAGCATTCTCCGGTTTGATGAAGATACCATATTTGAACTCATTGACGTCAGTTATTCCAGGGAGTCAAATAAAAGGGATATTAACGTAAAGATGGTCATGGGGTGTGCCTGGGCCAAGGTATCGAAGATAGCCGGACAAAAAGGCGGATTTGATCTGCACGCCGCAAACGCAGTGGCAGGTGTTCGGGGAACGACCTACAGAATGAATATTCTGGAGGACAGTTCAACAGTTGTCAAGGTTTATTCAGGTGAAGTCACCGTGCAGAAGCCTGTAAGGGGACCGGACAGAGCTGAAGCGCCCCATCCGGTTCAAGGCCCTCATCCGGTTCAAGGCCCTCATCCGGTT
>MAXM01000258.1:3822-3968 GCA_001751015.1 Desulfobacterales bacterium C00003106 | reverse complement strand
GTAAAGCGTCTCATCGGCAGGAAGTATGACTCCGTTGAGGTGCAGAAAGATGTCAAGATATTACCGTATGCGATTTCAAAGGCTGCAAACGGTGATATCCGGCTCAAGGCGCATGATAAGGAGTACAGCCCTGCGGAGATCTCGGC
>MAXM01000258.1:2857-3786 GCA_001751015.1 Desulfobacterales bacterium C00003106 | reverse complement strand
GTTATTACGGTTCCGGCCTATTTCAATGACAGTCAACGCCAGGCAACCAAGGATGCTGGAAGAGTTGCGGGACTCAATGTCCTCAGAATAATAAACGAGCCGACAGCGGCTTCGCTTGCCTACGGTATGGATAAGCAAAAAGAAGAGCGGATAGCCGTATTCGACCTCGGTGGAGGGACTTTCGACATCTCCATTCTCGAAATCGGCGACGGTGTCTTTGAAGTGAAATCGACCAATGGAGACACACATCTTGGGGGAGAGGATTTTGACCTGCGGATACTCGATTATATGGCGGATGAATTCAGAAAGGACCAGGGCATTGACATAAGAACGGACAAGATGGCGCTTCAACGCCTGAAAGAGGCGGCGGAAAAGGCCAAGATGGAATTGTCCACATCCGTGGAAACAGATATCAACCTCCCTTTTATCACAGCGGATGCCAGCGGACCAAAGCATCTCAATATGAAGTTGACTCGATCCAAGCTGGAAACGCTTGTTGCGGATCTTCTGGAAAGACTCGTCGGCCCGTGCCGGACTGCTCTCAAGGATGCGGGTTTTGATATATCCGGGATCAATGAGGTTATCCTGGTGGGAGGAATGACGCGTATGCCCGCAGTTCAGGCGGCAGTCAAGAAGTTCTTCGGACGGGATCCCCACAAAGGTGTTAACCCTGACGAGGTTGTGGCCATGGGCGCCGCCATTCAGGCCGGTGTCCTTCAGGGAGATGTCAAGGATGTACTTCTTCTGGATGTTACGCCCCTTTCTCTCGGTATTGAGACATTGGGGGGTGTGGCTACCAGGCTGATCGAAAAGAATACCACGATTCCGACCAAAAAGAGCCAGACTTTTTCGACAGCCGCAGACAATCAACCCGCTGTTTCCATCCATGTCATCCAGGGAGAGCGGCAAATGGCGGGAGACAACAAGAC
>MAXM01000258.1:243-2848 GCA_001751015.1 Desulfobacterales bacterium C00003106 | reverse complement strand
CAGATTGAGGTCACCTTTGATATTGATGCCAACGGCATTGTGCATGTTGCGGCCAAAGATATGGGAACCGGGAAGGAACAATCGATCGAGATTACCGCTTCAAGCGGCCTGAGTGAAGAAGAGATCGAGAAACTGGTCAAGGACGCCGAATTGCATGCCGACGAGGACAAGACCAAGAAGGAGCTTGTAGAGGTGCGAAATACCGCAGATAGTATGATCTACACCACGGAGAAATCGCTCAAGGACTTGGGAGACAAGGTGGATTCGGCCACCCGATCAAGTATTGAGGACGCTTCAGGCCGTCTCAAGAAGGCCATGGAGGGGACGGATGTGGAGGAGATCAAGAAGGCAACAGAGGAGTTGATGCAGGCTTCTCACAAACTGGCCGAGACCATGTATTCTCAGGCTGCGGAAGCAAAAGAAAAAGAAGGGGAAAAACAGGCTGAAGCCGGGGCAACAAAAGAGGATGTGGTGGATGCCGACTTTGAAGAGGTAAAGGATGATAAGAAGTAGACAGGAGGCAAAGGCTTTTTGAAGCCGGATCGTGTCCTTTGAGAGAGAATCCCCCTGCATCCCGGATGTCGGGGGATTTTTTTTGTGCGGATCAAAGAACATTCTGCTTTTTTGATGATGTTGTGATGTAATTGTGTTATGGATTAATACAGTATTCTTGAGTCTGGAAAGAATTGGGTGCAGTTACTCTTTACGGATACTTTTTGGCTTTTATGAAGGACGTCCGGAAGTCTATGTCAGGATAGTATTATAATGAAAACAATTACGTATGCCGATGCAGGCGTGGATCTGGATGCGGCAAGCAGTTTTATCAAGGCCATTAAGCCGCTCGTCAAAAAAACACATCGTCCCGGCGTAATATCGGACATTGGGGGATTCGGGGGTTTTTTTTCTCTGAATACGGCAGGATATGAACGGCCTGTTCTGGTATCGTCCACAGATGGTGTCGGCACAAAGCTGAAGATCGCGTTCATGATGGATAAACACGATACCGTTGGGATCGATCTGGTGGCTATGTCGGCAAACGATGTCTCTGTGCAGGGCGCCGAGCCCCTTTTTTTTCTGGATTACATTTCAATGGGAAAACTTGTCCCGCAAAATGCGGAGGCGATTGTTGAAGGAATTGTTGAAGGATGCAGGCAGGCCGAGTGCGCTCTTATCGGCGGGGAAACCGCTGAGATGCCCGGTATGTACCATGATAATGAGTATGATCTTGCGGGGTTTGTCGTGGGGATGGTCGATAACAGCAAGATTGTGGACGGCTCGGAGATCGGCGTGGGACATAAGCTGATCGGAATTGCCTCAAACGGCCTTCATAGTAACGGATATTCGCTGGTAAGAAAGATCTGTTTCGATAATCTCAAGTTAAAGATAGACCAGAATATTGACCTGTTAGGTATCACACTCGGAGAGGAGCTGTTGCGGCCCACCAAGATTTACTCGTCAATAATCAAGAGTCTCCTCCGGGATTTCCCGGTCCACGGGCTTGCTCATATTACGGGCGGGGGGATTGTGGAGAACCTCCCGCGTATCCTTCCCAAGTCCTGCGCGGCAAGAATCATCAAAGATAGCTGGGAGGCACCTTCCGTTTTTACCTTCCTTAAGGAGGCCGGCAATGTCTCTGAAGAAGAGATGTTGCGTACGTTCAATTGCGGTATCGGACTTATTGCGATTGTGCCTGAGACTTACGCCCAGGACATGGTGTCACTCCTTCGGGGGATGCATGAAAAGGCGTATATCATAGGCGATGTCGTAACAACGGAAGAAGCAGGAAATCAAATTCTCTGGGCATGACTTTTCACCAGTATCCTTCCCCAAACCGGCTCGTACCAAATTCAGACCAACATACGCTTGTGGTTTACCGCTGCAGCGCAACTACGTCAGATCATGTCATTGTGAGCCCCCGCAGAGATTGATGATCCTGGCAACACAATGACAATCCCGCCCAATAGCACGAACGTCCCGGACTGTTGTCGGGACAAAGTCCCGTCGAATAGGGGTTTCCCCCCACAAGAATGAGGAGTTTCCTCTATGGACAGGTTATGCTGAAATAGTATAACCATTCTCGTGAGATGCGAATGTCACCGGGAAGGGGGGATAGTATGGACCGCTTCATAACAGGACTTCGCGAGGTTCTGAAATACGAGGTCTTCTGTCAACAACATTTACATCCAGTCTCTCCGTATGTCTATCAAGTTGATAATCGGCACAGCCATTTCCTCAGTTCACAACGTATCACAAAAACCTCTTTCAAAGAAGATTATGTTCGTAAACCAGTAGGTTATAATCCTTTGTGCATAAGAATTCTTCTGCTTTCTCCACGCCGGCACAGTATTCGCTGAATAGGATATTGGCTGAGAGCAAAAAGAGAGAACCAAACAAGCGGGAGATACAGGCCCTTATTTGCGAACCACAATGGGCGCTCGGTAGCGCCAATAATTTCTTTGTGTGACTTAGTCCTTTAGTGGAATGTCAAAATCAAACTGTCAAAGATCAGCATGGCTGACGTCAGACTTTCGCCAGAGAGGTGGCCCATGAAGAATCCGGCAATATTGATCGCTGAAGGGGATGAGATCTTGTGTCAAGATCTGAA
>MAXM01000258.1:0-208 GCA_001751015.1 Desulfobacterales bacterium C00003106 | reverse complement strand
GGTCGTTTATTTCATCATGGATATGAGGTCATCAAGGCCTTGGACAAAACAAGCGCCCTCCGGTCTTTTCAAGCCAGGAAGCCGGATCTCGTGATCATATTTTCTTCCGGAGACAGTAGCAGGAATGGACTGAATACAGTGGCGCAGATCCGTCGGCAGGACAGAGAAGTTCCGCTCTTCCTGATCGCCAGAAATAGCTCTGAAGCGC
>MAXM01000257.1:1347-2108 GCA_001751015.1 Desulfobacterales bacterium C00003106 | reverse complement strand
GAGCACGAACAGAACAGAGGTTTTCACGACTGTATGGCATTGATTGAACTCACGCGCGATGCTTGGTTGGCCACGGTGCAAACTAATTTTGAGCAGGCACGTCATGCCGCAGAAGGCTGGTCGCAGGTGAATTATCCGCTATTCAAGCGGTTGGCTTTTTTTGCTGCGACACAAAGCGATGTAATCCCTTCTCATCATGCACTCAACTGGCTGCTGGCCGATGACCACAGGTGGCTATGGTCAATTGAAACCAAGCGCGAAGCAATACGCCTGTTGGTGGCACTAACGACTAAATTGGATGCACCAGAGATGATTAAATTAGAACAAGCCATTCTGCAGGGGCCGCCGCGTGAGATGTTTATGGACGACCTTGATCCGCAAAAGTATACACATATCGTGGATAAGATGATTTGGTTGCGTCTGGCGAAAGCGCATGCTGCTGGGGCAGTACTCGGCCACGATGCCAGTACAAAACTGGGTGATTTGACACTACAACATCCGAATTGGAAGTTGGCTGAGGACGAGAGCGATGAGTTTACGTATTGGGTGAGCGATATTGATGAGTTGCGCAATTTTATCCCCACACCGCCCAACCAACCTGAATTGGTAGAATGGCTCAAACAACACACCAGCTCAGATGACTGGCATGAAGATGATTGGCATCAGCGCTGTCGTGACGACTTTCCGACCACCTCAGACGCATTGTCTGCATTGGCTCAGGAGGAGCAGTGGCCTGCCGAACGCTGGCGCGAAGCGCTGCA
>MAXM01000257.1:0-1333 GCA_001751015.1 Desulfobacterales bacterium C00003106 | reverse complement strand
CAAGTAATTTTCAAAGCACCCGATAATATAATTCAATCACTCTCACATAGTCTCGGCTGGTGGCTACAAGCACAAGCCAAAATCTTCAAGGATCGTGAGGAGCTGTTTTTCGCTCTAATTCGTCGTCTACTGGAATTGGAACACCAAAACGGGATGCATGAGAATGATGACACTGTGCTTTATGCAATCAACCACCCCGTCGGACTCGTAACAGAAGCGTTACTACGTTGGTGGTATCGTCAGGATCCGAAAGATGCAGAAGGTCTGAGAGACGAGGTCAAACCCTTATTTAATAAAATTTGCGATACGGAGATTGAGAAGTTCCGCCACGGCCGCGTCTTGCTCGCAGCCCATACAATTGCGTTGTTCCGAGTGGATGAGAAGTGGGCGAAAGCGTATCTACTGCCCTTGTTCGACTGGCAATTATCTGAGGTAGAGGCACGTGCGGCATGGGAAGGCTTTTTGTGGTCACCTCGCCTCTACCGACCGCTGCTGTCAGCCATCAAACAGCCGTTGCTAGAAACTGCGACACACTATGAGGAACTCGGCAAGCACGCCAAGCAGTATGCGGCATTTTTGACCATTGTAGCCTTAGACCTGGGCGACACATTCACAACCAAGGAATTGGCGGAAGTGACTAACATATTGCCTACAGAGGGCTTGCAAAGTGCGGTGCAGGCAGTTACCCGCGCTCTTGTGGGCGCTGATGAACAGCGTGGGAAATATTGGAGTAATCGTGTTCTTCCGTATTTCAAATCGGTTTGGCCTAAGAACCGTGACGTGATGATGATACCCAAGATCTCTGAGCTTCTCGGCGGGCTCTGTGTGGCTGCACGGGAAGCTTTTCCAGAGGCGTTGGAGGAGTTACAGTACTGGCTACAGCCAATCGAACATCCATTTCATCTCGTTCATCTTCTGAATGAAGCCAAACTATGTAATCAATTTCCATCTGATGCACTGGCATTTTTAAATGCCATTATTGATGATAATGCACAGTTGTTGCTAGGAGAATTTAAGCAGTGCCTGGATGATATTGAAAAAGCCGACCAAGCATTGGCCGAAGATGGGCGTTTTCTTCGGTTGAGTCAGGTTTTCGAAAAGCACGGCATTTCCTGATACAACGGGAGAAAGACAAAAGCATGATTAAGAAAATGTATGTTACTATGTTTATTAAGACGATGCTGAAAAATAACGAATCATGAGCCCTAGCAATTACACCGAAGACACCCTGGTCCAGCAGACCACAGCCGAGTATCTTGAGTATCAGCTTGGTTGGGAGTCGGTCTACGCCTACAACAATGAGGACTTCAGACCCGACAGCCTGATGAACAGG
>MAXM01000256.1 GCA_001751015.1 Desulfobacterales bacterium C00003106 | reverse complement strand
GAGTTCCGTGAGGGGCAATTGCCTGAAATTGATCGATGAACCGCTGAAGAGCCTGATCAAGGGCCTCTTCTGCGTGCATACCGAGCATACGTCCAAGGACTACGATCTTGAAAAGAAAATTGCCGAATTCGCGGGAGGTTTCTTGAGGATCGTGTTTTTGTGCCAGGTCTTTGAGTTGTGAGATGGCGCCATCTATCTCGATAAAGATACCGGAAAGATCGGGAAAGTTGAATCCTGCTCTGCCGGCCCGTTCCGTTATGCGATGTGCCCGCATCAACGCGGGAAGGTTGTGGGGAATAGAGTCAAGGAGGGATCCGGGGTCAGCGCTTCCTTTTTCCGCCAGCTTTATTTTATGCCAGTTTGCCTTGACCTCGTCAGCATCCCGCACCTTTTTGTCACCAAAGACATGCGGATGACGCCGCACCATTTTTTCTATGATGCCCCTGATTACATCCTCTATCGAGAATGCGCCTTTTTCCTCATACAGACAGGATAGAAAAACAACCTGGAAGATAAGATCTCCCAATTCCTCGCAGACCATAGCAGGAGAGCCGTTATCCACTGCTTCCGCGACCTCGTATGCTTCCTCCAGCACATACCTCTTTATCGTATCAGGATCCTGCTTTCTATCCCACGGACATCCGTTTTTGTCTCGAAGGACCTTTATCAGATCGGTGAGCGCCTCACAGCCATGCGCTGATGAGGCTAATTCCGCTGCTTCCAAGTTTTTTCCAGTTCCTTGAGGTTGTTGTTAAAGTAGTCATAAACACTGTTCGGGATGAGCGCAACCAGTTCACTCGAAATCCGGACAATATAAGGAGCCAGAACGGATTGCCTGACAACCGAGTTTTTTTGAGGAAGAAATGCCGTAAGCGCTACAAGGATAACCGAAGCTATCAGGAATCCTTTTGCAATGCCGAACAGACTGCCGGCAAGGCGGTCCAGCCATCCTATGAATGCAGCCTTGAGCATGCGTCGAATCAAGGTTCCGAGAAGACCCATGAAAAGCATAACTGCGCAAAAGATTAACAGAAAAGCCGCGACATTCCGGTATTCGGCGCTGATGATTACGCAAGCGAGTTTTCCGGCAAGAAGATCATAGTAAGCATAGGCTGTAAAAAGACCTAAAAAGATACCGATGATTGACGCAAACTCCCTGACAATCCCCCTGAATATTCCCCTGACAAAGCAGTAACTGATAATGATGCAAATGATAATATCTAACGCATTCACGAAGTTGACCTTTCAGCCACGAAATTGACCCAAACACAAAGGACCATACCTTGAAAGGCAAGTAGCAAACCCTCCTTTGCAAGTCAAGGCTTTTCCAGTTGCACATCCTTGCATTTGAAGGCCCTTTATTGTATCCTGTCATTCACGATGTGCATGGCCTGACCGGAGGGACCGATCTTCAGTTGCCCGAGGTTCTTGAAATGATGTGAGGTGAACCAGAATAATGCCATTGCAAGATACCGCTGAGATACTATGGAACGAGCAGCAGTCCACCTGCTATTTCAAGATGGGGCTTCGCTCGCCTGCACTGGCACGCGCTGCGGCTCCGGGACAGTTTGTCATGGTACGTGTTCGTGACTCCACAGACCCTGTGCTGCGACGACCTTTTTCAATTCATAATCTGTTGGGAGAAGGAGAAAGGCTGCGCGGGTTCGAAATCCTCTACAAGGTCGTGGGAAGAGGGACCGCAATATTGTCGGAACTTCGGGCCGGGGAACATGTAGGGGTTCTGGGTCCTTTTGGCAACGGCTTCACCTGTCCGGAAGGCTTGCAGAATGTGTTTCTCGTAGCAGGAGGGATCGGGATCGCTCCTCTTTATTACCTGGCTTCTCTCCTTGAGTCTATGGGACGGGGCAGGCCGCTGTGGTGCACTCTCTTTTTTGGAGGTCGGACATACAGCGACATTCTTTGCAAAGAGGCGTTTCATGTCATAGGTGTGGATTTGAGGATCAGCACCGAAGACGGAAGCCTTGGACATAAGGGACTGGTTACGTCTCTTCTCAAACGAGAACTCGCGTCCGGTGAAAGCCCGGATATAATCTATGCATGCGGGCCTGAGCCGATGCTGAAAGAGACATTTCGGATCGCTGCTTCATTCGATATCCCGTGCCAGCTCTCTATGGAATCGGTCATGGCCTGCGGGTTCGGGGCCTGTCTGGGATGCGCCATAAAGGGAAAAGGCCCGGGATATCTTCACGTCTGCACGGACGGGCCGGTATTTGACCCCAGTCTCCTTGGCTGGTGAAGCCTTCAGCCTTCAGTCTTCAACCTGAATAGTGAGGAACGGAGACGAAATAACTTCCGCAACTATGCATCACAGCTTCAGGCCACCTTTGCCCGATCTCAAATCCCAAAAGCATCAAAATAGCTTGCTATTCCTGCAACTTTTGTGATTTGAGATCGAACAAATTTGACCCAAATCTATGCGCCTGCTTGTGGAAG
>MAXM01000255.1:7805-10226 GCA_001751015.1 Desulfobacterales bacterium C00003106 | reverse complement strand
CATTTAAGATAATCAGAGGAGAAAATACGGGCTTTTTTTTTAAAAACAGCGCTCATGGAATCAGAACATATCCTTTTCGCTTTCTGCAACAGCAGCGTCGAGTTCTTTTTTGAGGGAGGGTGGAAGGCCCTCAATATCTACGTTCAGAAATCCGCGCACGATTGTTGAAATGGCCTCGTCTTCNNGCCATGAGGTATTCGATTTCCTCCCGGGCGATTTTTCCGACCGCGGCCTCGTGCGACATTTCAACGCCGGCAACGTGCCCTTCGAGCTCGGGGATGGCATGCATCAAACCGTCTGACAGAATCAGCCCCTTACACTCCAGATGCCCCTTGACACCGGGAAACATCCCCGCCAGACTGCCACGGGCAATAATAGTTCCACCTGTTGTAATAGCTCGCGAGATGATCTCGGCATGCGTTTCAGGCGCGTTCAGGATAATGCGGGAACCTATGTCCAAATGGCTGCCGGCAGGCGCTATCAGAATACTGCTGAAGCGGGCAACCGCCCCCTTCCCGTTGAGGTACGTCGTAGGATACATCTGCAGCGTTCGAATATGTCCTAGACTGATATAATTTGATACCAACACGCCTTCTTCTTCAACATACGAAACCGTACGGGGCCGCACCGCCACTTCCTTGCCCCAGTTATGGATCATGCTGAAGGTCAGCTTCGCACCCTTCTTGACATAAAACTCCGAGACTCCCACATGGAGTCCCTCCACTACATGTGGGGCTGTAGCGCAACCTGTTATAATGTGAAGCTCAGAGCCCTCCTCCGCAATCACAATATTGTGGACGTTCTGCGCAGATCCTTCTTTTGCAATGTAAAGACATGACTGTATCGGATGTATGGCTTTAACACCCGGCAAGACTCTGATGAAGTATCCTTCATGCGGTTTGTCTTTTGCCTGATGCGTGTATTTATCGGTATCGGGATCAACTCCCTTCCAGAGGTAGTCCTGAAGCCAGTCATACTTCCTGACGGCCTCGGAGATGCCCATCACCTCAACGCCATCCTGTTTTGTCTTACAGTGTATGACAGAACTGTCTTTTTGTATAAAAGTCGCGACCCTGTCGTTTCCCGCCGTATCTACACCAACCTTAAGCATCTGTTTGCTGTCTGCGGGGTCAATGCCGGCAAGATCATTAACATAGGAATACTCTTTCAGGGTATCTGTATAGCTGTTCAGATCGACGTCCTGATCATCGGTCAGGCCTTCTGTCTTTTTGTCTGCAGCCTCTTTGTCTAATTCGTGCATTGCACACACTCCTTGTAGCCAAATTCCTGTATCCATTTCAGGATCTCCCGCGCGTTCCTTCTGCAACATATAACCCCGTTGTAAAGGACCTGTCCCTTGTCAGCGGTGATATAGTCAAGAATGTGACCGGTGTGTGTTATTACCAGGGCTGATTTGGCTTTCTGTTGTATTGCGTTCCTGTGACATTGGCCGGTTGGAGCATCGAGCTTTCTTCCGAGAAGCCGATTGATCGAATCACCAAGAAGCGCCATGTTTACGAGATCAACCCCGGATTCCGGTTCGTCAAGCAAGACCAGGTCCGGTTCCTGCGCCATCAACTGGAGAAGCTCACACCGTTTAATCTCGCCGCCCGAGAAGTTGGCATTCACATCTCTATCCAGAAAATCGGTCAGGTTCAACGACTCCGCAAGCTCATCTACATCGGTCCCCGGGTTCTTTCTGCACATTTGCACCATGGTTCGTGTCTTTAAGCCGTGAATAGTAGGGGGTCTTTGAAAGGATACGCCAAGGCCGAGCTTTGCGCGTTCGTGGATAGGCATATCAGTAATATCCTCATCCTTGAAGAAGATCTTCCCTCTCGTGACATCATATCCGGAAAAACCCATTATAGTCATCATGAGACTTGTCTTCCCTGAACCGTTGGGACCAAAGAGTACATAGGTTTCGCCGGCAGGGATTTCAAGGTTTACGTTATTGAGGATATCTTTTCCTCCCACTTCAACTCTTAGATTCTCAATTCGAAGCATAATATTGCCTCCATTTTGGCAATGTCGGATAGTACCATTTTTAGGGACTCGGGAATAAATACTTGCCGGAGATTGCGCAGGATTTTGGGTGTGAGTTAGGGCTGTGAAAGCAGGAAACTGTTTGTCAGAGCAGTCCGTAAGCCGAGTCCTGTTTTCCGTATCAGTCACCCTCAACGGAACGATGATCATTCATCTAAGGATGCCGATTGCTCGACACCTCTCGCGACCAACCCGAAAGCCTTGGACGGGCAGCCCTCAAACGCTCTCCTATTTGGTCTTGCTCCGGGTGGGGTTTACCAAGCTTCTCCGGTCACCCGAAGAACTGGTGCGCTCTTACCGCACCTTTTCACCCTTACCTTAGGGCTCGCCCAAAGACAACTCCCTATTTTCATGCGTCGATCCATCCCGCATGGC
>MAXM01000255.1:3767-7777 GCA_001751015.1 Desulfobacterales bacterium C00003106 | reverse complement strand
CCTTGCCATGCGGGCGCCTCAACCCCTGAAAATGTAAATTTATTTTTGGGCGAACCCTTGTCAGGCGGTTTTCTTTCTGTGGCACTTTCCTTCGCGTCACCACGACTTCGTGTTACGAAGCACCCTGCCCTGCGGAGCTCGGACTTTCCTCCAGCGTCCAGGGACGGCAAGTCCCTGACGCCAGCGATCACCTGGACTACTCTGACAAGCCGTAAAAATTCACTCCTCTTTATTGTAATACATTATGCGTTGACAGTTCGGACAAAGCCTTACCGAATCTAACCGTTGTATTTCATTGTACATCTGCGGTGGTATGTTCATGTGACAACCGTGGCATACGCCGTTTTCAACACGGGCAACCGCAAGCATTCCAAGGCGCTTTTGTGTCTGGTCGTATTTTCGTTTCAGATCCCGGTCAACTTTCTCGATCATCTTGTTCCGCTGACCCAGAACTGCGGCTAATTCCTTTTCATCACGTCGAGCATCCTTTTCAATCCGTTTTTTTTCCTTTTCAAATTCGTCTTTGCGCACAGATAGTTCCTGTTTCATTTCGGCAAGAGCGCTGTTCGCCTTGTCACTCTTTCCCATGGACGACAATATCACGTCTTCAAGCTCCCTGTTTGCTTTTTCAATGGCTGCTATTTCCTTCAGGGATGCTTTATATTCCTTGTTCGACTTGATACTCATCAGGTTTTCTTTACTTTTTGCAGCCCTTGCGTCACTTTCTTGCAAATCAAGTTCGTGGGTTGCCCGTTCCTTTTCAAGCTCATCAATCTTGATCTGTTCAAATTCTATCTTTTTTCCCAATGCGTTGTGTTCAGCCTCAAGTTTCTCGATCTTTTTCGGGCTGCGCGTTATGTTTACGCGTAACTTATTTATTTTAATGTCAATATCCTGTACTTCCGCCAACAATCGAAATTGTTCTTTCAAGAAAACCTCCGTCAAAACAGGGTCCCGAAGGGGTCTCTTTCCTTAGCGTAAGGAATTACAACCAGGTCCCAACCATTATTTTTTGAATGCTCTTTCAGGATGGCGGCAAGCGCTTCCACGATAAGATGTTCCGAATGAAAATGCCCTATGTCAACAAGAGACTTACGCTCCATTTCAGCTATCCTGCCGTCATGATAATTAAGGTCTCCGCTCACATAGACTTGCGCGCCGCAAGCGAGGAATTCCTTCAGGAGACCGGAGCCACTGCCACAACAGACACACACGTCCTTTATAACGGCATCCGGATTCCCGACGATCCTTACCGATTCCAAATGAAGCGCTTCCATGATATTACCGACAAATTTCTTTAATTTGATCGGTCTTTCGAGATTGCCTGTGCGCCCCAACCCTGCGTCACTGTAAGAGTCGGATTTTGCGGCCTTCAGTACCTTGACATTGAAAAGATTAAGCCGCTCGGCCAGGAGATCATTGATGCCCCCGGCGCAACTGTCCAGATTCGTGTGAGCGGCGTAAATCGCCAGCCTGTGTCTGACAGCATCCGCTATGACATTTCCGGGATAGACATCGAGGTTCACGCTCGTTACCGGATGAAAAATAAGAGGGTGATGTGTAACAAGCATATCAACACCCTGCGCACACGCATCCGAAACCACTTCGGGGGAAGGATCAAGCGCTATGAGCACCTTGTTCACAGGCTGATCCATGCCGCCGACCTGGAGCCCGACGTTGTCCCATGACTCGGCAAGACAAAGAGGAGCAATATCCTCTATAACACCAATCAAATCCGATACCGCAGGAAGCATTTTTGATTACCAAATACAAAAAGGTAGAGGCAGTTTCAAGACGCCTGATCGGACATCTTGAAGCTGCCTCGTGTCGTTAGCAGCGGGGCGAAACCATATCCCTGTTATTTCATCCCGGTTCCCGTTTCTTATTAAGCATGGGCCCACCTGGCCTCGAACCAGGGACCTACCGGTTATGAGCCGGTGGCTCTTCCAACTGAGCTATGGGCCCAAAAAACTGACATCCTTCATTCTTGAATCAACACCTTTTGGTTCTTATGAAAGATAGCCAAAAACAAATTTCTAATCACAGAAAGAGGTTTTGTCAAGAGAAATAGCAGCAAGTCTTTGCAGACTTATCGTTTTTCAGAGCGCTTCCACGAAACTTTTCAATTTGGTGCTCCTTGTCGGATGTCGCAGCTTTCTCAACGCCTTTGCCTCAATCTGGCGAATACGCTCTCTTGTGACGGCAAAGTCCTTTCCTACTTCCTCAAGGGTATGGTCCGCTTTCTCGCCGATTCCGAATCGCATTCTGAGGACCTTTTCTTCACGAGGGGTAAGTGTGGCAAGGACCTTGCGGGTCTGTTCGGCAAGGCTCATTCCAACAGCCGCGTCAGACGGAGAGACGAATTTTTTGTCTTCTATGAAATCCCCGAGTGAGCTGTCTTCTTCCTCTCCGATTGGTGTCTCCAGGGAAATCGGCTCTTTTGCGATTTTCAAGACCTTGCGGACTTTGTCCAACGGAAATTCCATTTTTTCGGCGATCTCTTCAGGCGTTGGTTCCCGTCCCATTTCCTGAACCAGATACCTTGACGTACGGATCAATTTATTGATCGTCTCTATCATATGCACAGGTATTCTTATGGTTCTGGCCTGGTCTGCAATGGCCCGGGTAATGGCCTGGCGTATCCACCACGTGGCATATGTGCTGAACTTGTAACCACGGCGGTATTCAAACTTGTCTACCGCCTTCATTAAACCAATGTTTCCCTCCTGTATCAGATCAAGGAATTGAAGCCCCCTGTTCGTATATTTTTTTGCTATGCTTACAACCAATCTCAGGTTTGCTCTCACCAGTTCGCTTTTTGCGACCTTGATCCTGTGCTGGCCCTTGGCGACTCGGGAAAGAATGCGCCTCAGAGACTGGCTGTTCATCTTGATTTCCGATTCTCTTTTCCTGGCCTTACATTCCGCCGCAAGGACGTGATCGGCCAAAGACACGACCTCTTTGTCGTCCAGATCAGAGTTTTTCGATAACCACTTGAGCAGATGAGAATGAGTGCTGCAATTGTTGCGCAAGTCAGTCATAGTCACTCTCGCTTTGGCCGCATGAAACGCAACCTCTTTTTCAAGGACTTCAAAAAGAGCAATCTGTTCATCAAATCTCTTTATAATGGAATCGACTCCCCCGCCGGACAATCTCCAGTCCTTGACAAGACGAAATATTTTTCTGTTCCTGCGGTTGACTTTCCGCCGGATCCTTCGTCGTTCTTCACTAATCATTGAAGTTCCCAAAAGGATCTCACGATACTGATCATTTTCGTCGTCTATACTTATTATCCGATCAATTACACTCAAAACCTTTTTAGTCTGTTCAGATTCTTCGATATATGTATCCGCCTCATCGGCATCATGCAGCACGTCTCTGAGGCGCAGGGAGCCATTCCTTAGTCCATCTCCGAAATCAGAAATGCTCTTGACCCCGATAGTGGACTCCGTAAGCGCCTTTAGCACCTCCCTTTCGCTTGCCTCAATCCTCTTTGCGATTTCAACCTCGCCCTCCCGGCTCAACAGCGAAACAAGACCCATCTCCCTGAAGTACATTTTTACAGGATCCGTAACCTTGGCCGGGGCCTCAGGACTCAGCCGTTTGACCACATCCGCGACCTTTTTTTCCGATTCCAACTGCTTGGTTACAACAGGCTTTTTTCTATCATCTCTAAGTTCTATATCGAGCTCGTCAAACACCATGATCATTTCATCAACCCGATCCGAAGAGACAACATGATCGGGCAGCGCTTCGTTGAGCTCCCCATAAGTAAGATATCCTCGTTTTTTGCCTACAGAAATAAGTTGTTTTATTTGTTTGCTATCGGAATTCTTCATATTGAGAATATTCCTCCCGATTTTGACCGGTGACTTCTCAAAAAAACCCGGACAACTGAAAGGCCGTAGGGAAGGGGTGATTTCTGTCAAGACTAAATAGCGCATCTATTTAAGGAACGGGGACGAAATAACTTCCTCAATTATGCATCACAGCTTCAGGCCGCCTTTGCC
>MAXM01000255.1:0-3758 GCA_001751015.1 Desulfobacterales bacterium C00003106 | reverse complement strand
CTTCAACTTTTGTGATTTGAGATCGAACAAATTTAACCCGAATCTATGCGCCTGCTTGGGAAAATTATTTCGCCCCCGTTCCTAAGGTGAACACTCAACAACCTTCCAAACGCTTCCTTTCATAAGAAGACCGTGTTTTATGGTTCTTTTCCCTTAAGAGATCGCTTAACAGCTCCTGATCATTGGCCTCTTGAGCCTCTTTGATCCTTTGTGACAGGAGCCTGGCTTTTCTCTTGTCCACGGCATGCCTGAACTGCTCAATCCGTCTTAGGCAGTTTTGACGTTCCCATGCCTGTTCATCCAGGAAAAGCGAAGACATTAATGACCTGTATTCCGGATCATCAATGCCGGCAATGATATCTGCGACTGTTACGTCGCTTGTGTCCTGAAATAGTTGAAGGATCAGTTGCCCGATATTCTTGAGAACCGGGTTCTCGAATTCAGCAACAATCCCTTCTTCTATTACAGCGGATAGAATAGAAGGGTTCTGGACCATCATCTGGAGAATTCCCTTCTCCAGCATATAGTCGTTGACAATTCCTCCTTTGCGATTTAGTGTTGTAATTTTTCCATAATTCCTGCTGGTTGCCTTTCTAATTTGTTCCAAGACAACAGATTCCTCGATATTGAGCCGTTCTGAAAGCTCCCTGATGTAAAGAGACCGTTTTACCCCGTCTGACAGCGCCCCAATAGAGATTTTCAATGCATCTACTATCCGCGCCTTGCCATCTATGGAAACGCCATATTTGGCGATAAAATATGAAATCAGAAAGGGAATGGATCCGAGGGATTCTCCTGACAGCTTCAGGAATGCCTCCCGCCCCTGCTGAAAGACAAACGTATCCGGGTCGTGACCATCGGGCAGAATCAGGATGCGCACGTCCATTTTTTCTTCCGTAAACAGAGGCAGGCTTCGCTGCGCGGCCTTGATGCCTGCGTTATCCGAATCAAAGACCAGGATTGCCGTACCGGCAAGACCCTTCAGCATTCTGACATGTTCCCGGGTCAGCGAAGTGCCTAACGTGGCTACACAGTTATGGATATCGTGACAACTGAGCGCAAGAAGGTCAAAATATCCTTCCACCACAAAGACCGAACCGGATGATCGGCACGATGACCTGGCCACGTGTATGCCATAAAGTGATCTGCTCTTGTCATAGACTGGAGTATCAGGGGAATTCAAATACTTGGGCAGGCCGTTATCAAGCACGCGTCCGCCGAACCCGATTATCTTTTTACGTACATCGAATATGGGAAATATGATGCGACTGCGAAATCGATCGTAATATCCCTGGCTTTTTTTGACAATTAAACCGGCCCGTTCAACAAGACCTGAAGAGACCTTTTTTTCGGAAAAAAACCGCAGAAGCCTGTTCCAGCTCCCATCAACGTAGCCTATTGCAAAACGCTCAATTACTTCCTGCGATAGCCCCCTTTTCTCCAGGTATTGCCTCCCGCTTTTTCCCTCGGGAGCAACCGCAAGGAAATTGTGAAAATATTCGGAAGCCTGCCGGTTAATACCCAGAATGTGATCCTTTTGCTGGAACTTCCTTTTTTCCTCCGGAGACATGCGTTGAGTGGAGATAATGACCCCGTATCTCTTGGCCAGGTCGCTAACCGCTTCCGGGAAGCTTATGTTGTGGTACCGCATCAGAAAGCTGAAGACGTTGCCCCCGACTCCGCATCCAAAACAATAAAATATCTGTTTTTCCGCACTTACGGTAAACGACGGGGTTTTTTCTGAATGAAAGGGGCATAGCCCGGTGTAGTTTCTCCCAACCTTTGCAAGCGATACATAGTCTGATATGACTTCAACAATACTGGCGCTGTGCAGTACCTCGGCGATCTTATCTTCGGGAATAAGGCCCTTCAAGTGCAACCTCCCCGGCGCAAAAGGACGCAAACGACCAAGGCGACCCTGATATATTCATCAGCCAACAAGATGTAACCTAGAGCAAATTTTTTTTTCACAAACTTTTATTCTATTTAAAAAATAAATATAAATCAAGAAAAAAACGTATTTACAGAAATTATGCCGTCCGAGGTATAGACCTTCAGATAATTAATTGCACAAGGCTAGAAGGAAAAATTCGAGTAAGGCGTACATTGGGGTNNGGATTTTGACCGATAACGCCGTGCAATTATTTATGTGAAGGTCTATAGATATGCGAGGTTTTCCTGTCTGATGTGAGAGGACTATGAGAGATTGTCAGGGGCTGGCGGCTTCTCCTGCGTCTGCGGCGGAATTTATGATTTTTAAACAGGCCTTCAGGTCAAGGGTCCCGGCATATAGTGCGCGTCCGGTTATGACCCCCACCACGCCTGACGATCTTAGCGGTAAGAGTTGCTTGATATCATCGATATTAGAGACGCCGCCTGACGCGATAATCGGAATAGAGACCGACCTTGCAAGGCGCTCTGTTTGGCTGATGTTCGGACCTGTCTGCATGCCATCACGGTGTATGTCCGTGAAGTTAATCGCGGCCAGCCCGCAATTTTCGAAATGCCTCGCAAGGTCAACACTGCTTACCACAGAGGTCTCGGTCCACCCTTCTACCGCCACATACCCGTCGCGGGCATCAATTGCAACAATAATCTGACCAGGGAAGAGACGCGATGCCTCATATACCAAGTCAGGACTTCTCAGCGCTTCTGTACCGAGAATAACACGGCTTACCCCGATATCAAGATACATCCTGATGGTGTCTATGTTCCGAATACCCCCCCCGAGCTGTACTGGTATCCTGACTTTGTCAATGATCTTCCGAATCGCCTCAACGTTCTGCGGGCCTTTTCGAAATGCGCCATCCAGATCTATGACATGAAGGAGTTCGGCGCCTTCTTCCTCCCATCTTAGCGCCATTGCCGACGGATCATCCGAAAAAACCGTTTCAGAGTCTTCGCGTCCCTGAAAAAGCCGGACACACCGGCCTCCCTTTATGTCAACCGCTGGTATTATCAGCATTTATATATTCCCGTTACAAAAAGATGACCTCACAAGAGACCTTTTGTCGAAAGGACTTTCTTGATGCGTGGGTCGAGCGTGGTAGCCTCATCCAGCGCGCGTCCTAACGCTTTGAAAACGGCTTCGATGATATGATGCATATTTTCTCCGTACATCACGTTTATGTGAATAGTCGCACCGAGGTGATTGGTGAATCCCCTGAAAAATTCCTGCACCAGCTCCACATCAAAACGTCCGATTTTTTCCTGTTTCATGGGCAGATTGTACACAAGACAGGGACGATCACAAAGATCAATGACTACCGAGGCCAATGCCTCATCCATCGGAATAACGGCCCTTCCATAGCGCTTAATGCCGGTCTTATCGCATACGGCCTTCTTGAACGAATCGCCGAGGACTATCCCGATATCTTCCACTGTATGGTGGTCATCCACCTCCGTGTCACCTGAAGCCCGGATAGCAAGATCAAAAAAACCGTGGGCCGTCATAAGGATCAGCATATGATCAAGAAACGGGACTCCCGTCCGGATATCCGCCTCCCCTTTACCATCTATATTCAATCGGATTCGGATGTCCGTCTCATTTGTCTTACGTTCAATCTCAGCCGAGCGAACCATCGTCTGCTCCAGTTATCAGTTGGCCCATTGATTCTTCAAAGCGGGTTGTGGAATATCAAGCTATGGAACTGGGACGAAATAACTTCCCCAAGTAGGCGCATAGATTTGGGTCAAAAAACAGATCGGCAAAGATAGAATTTATTTCATCTTTGCCGATCTATGGTTAATTGAGAAGT
>MAXM01000254.1:6282-6549 GCA_001751015.1 Desulfobacterales bacterium C00003106 | reverse complement strand
CTCATGACTCTTCCACAAACGGACTGATAAATGCTTTCAAAGAGATGAGGCAATAGTTGAGCGCGGGAAAAGGCAACTCAAGCGGGTGCGGCAATGGAAACCGAGTCTGAACAATGCGAAATAGTCTTCAGCATTCCGCTTGAAGATACGCTCCTTGTCAGGCTCTTGGGGCAATGGAAAACCGGAAACAGGCTGCCCCCGGCAAGCGAGGTCCGGAAACAGACTGAGGCTGCCCCCCGGGTCAGGCGTGTCATCTTTGATACTCAA
>MAXM01000254.1:5875-6237 GCA_001751015.1 Desulfobacterales bacterium C00003106 | reverse complement strand
GTGCAGCGGCTCCTGCGGCTTGCTTCGGCTGTGCCGGAGAGAGAAGGCGCTCGAAAGGAATCGGCGCGCGGTCATTTCCTGGCTCAGATCGGTGATGCCTCAATCAGTTTTGGCCGGTCAACCGTCGAGATGATCGACTTTATCGGGGATGCGTTCCTGGCCTTTGTCAGGATGATTCGCGGAAAGGCGGGCTTTCGTCCCTCAGACCTGCTCTTCATCATCCAGCAATGCGGCGCACAGATTTATATTGCAAGCCTCGTGGGCATAGCCATGGTCCGTGTGATGGGAGCCGTGATGACCGGGGTTGTCATGGCAGGCCGGACAGGGGCCGCTTTTGCCGCGCAACTTGGGACCATGGAGGT
>MAXM01000254.1:5081-5822 GCA_001751015.1 Desulfobacterales bacterium C00003106 | reverse complement strand
GGGATTTCTCCCATGGAATTCCTTGTCCTTCCAAGGATGCTCGCTCTCGTCCTGATGATGCCTTTACTCTGCGTCTATGCGGACCTGATGGGGATTCTGGGAGGTCTCATCGTGGGCGTGGCCATGTTCGATCTAAACGTGATCGAGTACTGTAATCTGACGTGGCAGTCTGTCCGTTTGACGGACTTCTGGATCGGTCTCTTCCAAAGCAGCGTTTATGGTGTGCTGGTGGCTCTGGCGGGATGCCTCAGGGGAATGCAGTGCGGTCGCAGCGCGTCCGCAGTCGGTGATGCGGCCACTTCAGCCGTGGTAACCGGAATTGTAAGCATTGTTGTGGCAACCGCGATCATAACGGTGATATGTGATGTGATTGGGGTTTGATATGAATCCACCAGAACCTCATATAACGGTCCATGACCTGACTATGACCTATGGCAGCTTTGTGGTTCAAAGGGACATTGATTTTGCGATCAATCGCGGAGATATCTTCATTATCATGGGGGGAAGCGGTTGCGGCAAGACTACGCTTTTGAGACATCTTGTGGGACTGAAGGAGCCGGTCACGGGCAAGGTATTGTACGGCAAAGTGAGTTTCTGGGATACTGAACCTGCGGACAGGATTTGTTTGATGAGACAATTCGGGCTTCTTTACCAGGGTGGCGCGCTCTGGAGTTCCATGACGCTGGCGGAAAACATAGCGCTTCCGCTGGAGCAGTACACGGATCTGGGGAGAGGGGAGAT
>MAXM01000254.1:3093-4987 GCA_001751015.1 Desulfobacterales bacterium C00003106 | reverse complement strand
CTGGCCCGTGCCATGGCGCTTGATCCGGATATTCTCTTCTTTGATGAACCTTCGGCCGGACTGGACCCAATCAGCGCCCGACTGTTGGACGATCTAATCCTTGAGCTGAGAGAGAGCCTGGGAACCACGGTCGTCGTGGTGACTCACGAGCTCCCAAGTATCCTTGCCATTGGCGACAACTCGGTCTTTCTTGACTCGGAGGCAAAAACCATGATCGCCTCAGGGGACCCGAAAAAACTGCTCGCCGAATCCCGGGACCCGAGGGTCCTGGGTTTTCTTACGAGAGGAGAGGCGGGGGGCAAAGGGAAGAACATAACTAATGAGTAAACAGGCTAACAAGACCCTCGTCGGAGGCTTTGTGCTGGGCGCTGTAGCTCTGGCAGTGGCCGGAGTTTTTTTCTTTGGCTCCGGCAAGTTCCTGACCAAAACGGACCAATACGTGATGTATTTCGATGGCTCCGTGAGCGGCCTGAACGTCGGCTCTCCTGTCGTATTCCGGGGCGTGGGGATCGGTTCGGTAACCGACATCCAACTTACTGTCGATCCCGCTGATTTTTCTTTTTACATTCCGGTCTTCATCGAGACCAAACCGCACAAGTTCCGCACAGTGGGGAATGTGAAACGAAAGCTCAGGCAGGAAGATATCGTTCAACTGCTGATCAAACGTGGTCTGAGAGCCCGGTTAGAACTGCAGAGTCTGGTCACGGGCCAGCTCATGGTGGATCTTGATTTCCATCCTGACAAACCGGTCAGACTCGTGGGCGCTGACCTGGAATATATGGAGATCCCGACGATCCCGACCGCCATCGAAGAGTTGACCAGGACGCTCGAGAAGGTTCCGCTCGATAGCATGATTGATAAGTTCTTTTCTACTCTTGAAGCAATCGAAAACATCGTAAATTCTCCGGACGCACAGGAGAGCATGACGACCTTAAACCAGGCGCTTGAGGAGATCCGGAAACTTGCAAAAAACATGGACAGCCGCATTGGACCGGTGGCCTCCGGCATTGAGGAGGCCGCAAGAGACACACAAAAGCTTATGCAGGATATCGATGTCCGGGTAGCGCCTTTGGCATGCAGCATCGAAGATACGGCCAAGGCCGCGAGGGCTGCGGCAATGCAGGCCGAAAAGTCAATCGCTGCGATTGAAGGCTCCGTTGGAGAGGATTCGCAATCGATCCATCAACTCAGGCAGACGCTTGACGATGTCTCTGCTGCGGCGGAGTCCATCCGTTTGCTCGCCGATTATCTGGAACGTCACCCTGAATCCTTGCTCAGAGGAAAGGGGAAACACAAAGGAAAATAAGATGCAGCATTCTTTCTTTCTTCGCATCACATTTCCGGCATTAGCGGTAGTCCTGCTGTTGTCCGCAGGATGCGCCTTCACCGAAAGAGCGAGGTTTTACACATTGAGTCCGCTGGCCGGCCCGCAATTGGATACAAGCGCCAGCGCGGCCGGACAGGGGATAGCTATCGGGATTGATTCCGTCAGGTTTCCGGATTATCTGAAAGGGCCGCAGATTGTGACGCGCACGAGCAGAAACGAGCTTGACCTTGCCGAGTTTGATCGATGGGCAGGGTCTCTTGACAAGGATTTTGCCCGAATTCTTGCAGAGAACCTCTCAAACCTGCTCCCCACGCATCGCGTCTTCTCTTACCCATGGCGAAGGTCTGTGCCGATCGATTACCGGGTTTCGGTGGAGGTGCTTCAATTCGACGCCAAGGCCGGCGAAAGCGTCTCCCTTGTCGCTCGATGGAACATCTCCGGCGCTGATGGGGAAGAGGTATTCCTCATGAAAAAATCGAGCTTTACTGTGCCCACAACACATGAAAGCTACGATGCGATAGTTGCAGCCGAAAGCCAGGCCCTCGCTGACCTGAGTCACGCAATCGC
>MAXM01000254.1:2469-3044 GCA_001751015.1 Desulfobacterales bacterium C00003106 | reverse complement strand
TGATGCCCGGGTGTCGGTCATTAATGGAGTTGTGCGTGATCTGCTCGAATTCTTCTTGATCACTATCACGGATTATGATCTCCGAATTATTGTTGTCATGGATCAACGAGACGGTTAGCTTCCCGTCCGTCTGAGGACTTTCCTTCCAGATGAAATCCCGGGGAGCCCGCCTGGCGGTTCCACCGGCAAGATCGTAAGTATACAACGAAATGTTGTCATTCTTATCGACCCGGTTCCAGATAACGGTTTCGCTGTTGATCCTGGGGGAACAATCATCTGCGGCGAAGTCACCGAGTTGGAGCGTATGTCCTGTCGCGATGTCATAGAGATTGATCTGCCCGGGTTCAACTGAGTTTGTGACCTGATGTGACGCCCATACAACCCGGCCATCAGCAATCCGGGGAGGACAATCTACGTTAGTATCAATGGTGATGTGGGTGGGTGAACCGCCCTTTGCTATGTCATACAGGAAGATTTCACTGCCCTCATTACTCGCGCCAAGCCAGACCACATAATTGCCGTCAGTCCGGGGTGAGACGTCATTATAACTATTGTTCGTAATCCGGGAAGTTGCT
>MAXM01000254.1:659-2382 GCA_001751015.1 Desulfobacterales bacterium C00003106 | reverse complement strand
AGGAATTTGATGTAACCTGGATTATGGTGGTTTCAGCCCGGGCCGAGACGTTCAGCCCCAGGATAGTAATGAATGATATTATCAATGAAATGAATAAGTTTTTCTTCATGGCTGTAATCCCTCCTTTATCCGGGTGTAGATCAGGATTGTTGGTTAGTATTTTCTTATTGCCAACAGCCGTGATTCAGACCCGTTTTATCCTGTTACGGGTTGATGGGATCAGACCCGCCGTATGCGCCCATGTCAGTTCCGTCGTCTCCGGCGTTTTTGGCCGGAGAATCCGTCTGAAGGCGATAGTTGTCATTGGCTTTGTCAACAAATAAGGGGTCTTGAAACATTTCATTGCTGTTGGGTTCGCAACCTGTGAGTTGTTGACGTCGGCAAGGATTACTCTCCCATAGAGGGCCTGAACATCCAGGATTGGCATCCCATCCAAAATTCGCAGACAACAGATTATAGTCCCGATTAACAGGGCAATCGCCGGGACAGATCTTGACGTTGATACCGGTCGCCTCATTATTGGCGCAAATATTGTTTATGATCGGTATATCATCTAAAGCGCAACCGGATGCGGGATCATTCACGTTACCTGCAAGGTCGTCATATACAATGCCCGCACCTGTATCGTTCTCGCCGTTTCCAACCACGGTGTTATTGGCTATTTTATCGATATAGTCCCCAAACCTGATGCCGCCTTTGTGGTTTTCATAGACAAGATTATTACAAATGACTCCATCGGCATGTCTTACATCGATACCACCGCCGTAGCCGTTTTGCCCGTTACGATAGACCGTGTTTTTTCTGATAGTGAGGTGGGCGTCACCAACTGTGCCGATATAGCCGGCGCCATCTGCTGAATCGCCTCCTGTATGTATGCCGCCACGGAGATTGTCGTATATTGCATTGCCGGTTATTTCGTATGTGCAGGGAGCCTTGATTGCGATCCCTCCAATGTTGTTCTGGTAAATAGAGTTTTTGGTAATGGCGCCGACGCCATATCTTGTCTCCACGCCGCCCATGCCATTGTCATAGATCCGGTTATCCTGAATGTGAAAATAATTTCCGCATTGATTCCTTATCCCGCCAAGACCGTTTGCATTGATATGACTGTCTGTAATGGTTGCAGAGTTGGCAGTTTTAACTATAATGCCGGACTTGATGTTGCCATAGATATTGCAATCACTGACACTGTTTTCAGATCCGGGCCAATCTATGTTTATGCCGCAATACCCGTTTGAATAGACATCAGTTGATTCTATAGTAAGCGTGCCTGCGCCGACATTTCTAATGCCGCAAGCTGCATTTTCGTAGACCTCGCTATTTTTCACACTCGCTGTGCCAACACCGGCAAAAAACCTTATACCTTGTTGAACATTGCCGTAGATTTTAACATTATTGATGGTGACACTCTCAATTCCCTCCAGATTTATGCCTGCCTTTTCATTATCATATATGCGATTGTTATCGACAGTCACGCTGGTCACATCGAACAGCGCCAGACCTGATTTGATCCTGTTGTCATGAACATCATTGTTTTCAATGGTGGCGGTGGTCAGCTCATCCATCCTTATCCCTGCCTTGTTTCCATATATATCATTACCAGCAACGCTGTCCCCGATGGTCGCGTTAATTGTTCCGGTATCGCCGGAGCTGCGACTCAGTCTTATTCCGGCTTCGGTATTGTCATATATGGTATTTCCTTTAATGATGGGAATGGTCAGGG
>MAXM01000254.1:341-591 GCA_001751015.1 Desulfobacterales bacterium C00003106 | reverse complement strand
ACAATGTTGTTTTCAATAGAGGGACAGGCATATCCCATCAAACCGATACCCGGACCCTGTTCGCCTCTACAGTCCCAGATTTCATTATCAGTAATGATTGCATAGCTCTTCGGGCCGTTTCCTATGCCCGGGCCGTGGACATTATGAATGAGATTATTTTCTATGACAGGGCTGACTTCCACCCCGAGACCCTGGAGGCCGATTCCCCCGGCGTGGCCCGATCCCGTATTATTGCGGATGATATTGTTTT
>MAXM01000254.1:0-271 GCA_001751015.1 Desulfobacterales bacterium C00003106 | reverse complement strand
CGCCGTGGTTGAGTGATTGCTCCAGGGATCGTCATAGGCGGCAGTTGCGTCATCGCCTTCACTCACCACGCTCACGCCATTTATCAGGGCGATATTTTCGTCGTAGGTCTCCGCGCCATCAGGTCGCCCCGGTGTGCCAACGAATACCGTATCTCCCTCACCGCACGCATTTATGGCAGCCTGTATGGATGTGTAGTCGCACCCTGAAGGACACACGGTAACATCGGCGGCCCCAGCCGGATTGACAATCAAAAACCCTCCCTGTACACAG
>MAXM01000253.1 GCA_001751015.1 Desulfobacterales bacterium C00003106 | reverse complement strand
GTGCTGTACTTCTGTTTTCCCGTGATGTTGTCTTTGCTCACCAGAAACTTGATAAAGGAATTGGAACGCTGATTCTTTACGGAAACGCCTTTTTCCGTGGAATAGACAACATCCTTTACGCCTGTTCCGTTAGGGCACGTAATCCGGTTAACGTCCGTGTTGCTCAAGACGATCCTGGTCGGGATCTCCTGCATCACAAAAACAGATCCGTTATCCTGGCCGTCTTTGACAGGGCTTTGGGCCTGGCCGGCGTGCGTGACACCGGCAAAAAGCAATGCCAGAAGGCTAATTCCTGTCATACTTGCTGTTAATTTCTTGAATGCCTGCAAGAAAAAACCTGCCTTCGATAATTTCATATTTGAGTTCATAGGTTTTTATATCCTCGTCAACCAGGGTATGCTCAGCGTATTGTCTCTGCATGCCCGTGACCACTATTCTCTTTTCGTCCTGGTATACCTTGATACGGGAAGGATAAAAGAGATTGGATATGCGCAGTTTCTGCACAGTTTCCTTTAGAGTTGACAGCTTGTCGTGAAGCTGCTGATAAAATTCCGGAGCAGTGAATTTTAAACAGTCATCGGCCTGGTTCGCAAATGAGACCGGCGAATAGTTCAAAAGAAGCCCAAGCGTATACCTCACAAACATCTTGATATAGTCGTCATTGACCTCATTGCCGCTAATAACGACTCTCTTGTCGCAAACAGGCGGGAGAATAATAGTCCGCTGTTTGTTCATGGCATGGATTGACATGAATATGGCAACTACGCACGCTGCAGCCACCACGACCACCACAAATTTGAGCAGCCTGTTTTCCGCCCAGAGGTTAGACATCTTGTTTTCGTAGATATTTAGATGCACGATCTTACTCCAAAAAGAGTTTTTCAAAAAAAGATGGATAGTTTCGGGGCGTTTTCAGCCCCGCAAAATACAGCAAGTGTTTGATAAACGATTTTGGGTACTTTTTCTTGATTCGCAGATAGAAAAAAGGCCCAAGAATGAGTGACAGCCAGAACCAGCCCCCATACAATGATGAAATGGTGAAAAAGATGATCATAACCGCGAGTTCATCAGCTTCAAACCATAGCACCTGCAATGGAGCTGAAAGGTATTGCGGAAAGAAATCCTGTTTGTCATTCATTTCGGTGGACCTTTCTCATCTGTGGTCGATTTAAACAACCACGCCAAGTGAAGTAACGAGTGTTTCAGCGTTCATCAGGACCGCCCCGCCAAGGATTGCCGGAATAGCCTCCATTATCCTCTGCTGTATGGCGGACACAGCTCCCACAACCATGGCCGCGACGCCTGCCACAAAGCCGATGGGACCTTGCAGGATTTGCGTGACCGCAATGTCATACACGTCCTGGGCGAATCCACCGGCAGGAACCGCTACGGCCCACGCCGCGCTCGCAGCGAGCACAACACCCAGCGCCACAAGCGCGACAGTTATCCTGTTTTCCTTGATCTTGTGAATACATTTTCCGAATAGACTTTTGATGCGATGCATCAGACCCTCCTTTTCTTGAGTTTTGGTTTTTTGTTTTTCGTTCTCTTGATTTCCTGGTTCTCCGACTTGATCAGTACTCTTCGATTCTTTGATATGTCGGAACCGTTTAAATAGTATCCCCCCTTTCCTTGCACGGTAGTGACCGGCACGTCTCGATGGCGCAGGTATCGAGCCGCTTTGTAAGCGCGCAGTTGCGCCAGGCGTTTGTTCCACGCGGGCGGCCCTAAAGGACACGCGAATCCCGTGACGGAAACCGGGATGTTCTTGTCTATGGAGTCGAGTATCTGTTTAGCGGTTTGAGTAAGCCTTGAGGAGTTTATGGCAAAGTATATCTTTGTTGCCTTATTTGTTGTTGCATTTGCGTCTGTCTTTGGCTCCGGTTCTGGAAACGCCCTTCTGAGCGCCCGGTTTTTTATGCGCTGAACTATGACAAAGGCGGGACGGGTCACGCCCTCTGCAATGCCTCCGTAGGTGAAAGTGTGCCCCTGCTGCACGGTTGTCAATCTGGCATGCGCCACTACAGCACAGACGACCAACACCACAAAACAAAACAGTATGATTAACTTATGCATATAATTCTTGCCTTTCAGCCGTATAGCCCATGTCCTCTATCCTTGAGAGGCGGTCAGGGGTATTACCTTCTTCACACCCAGGGCGTTTTGTTGTTCTTCGAGATCGGGCAGATCCCCAAACAAGTCCTTGTTTAACTGGATGTATTTTTGTGTAAGAGATTTTCCTTTTTTGAAAAACCTCACTATAAAAGTAGAAGGCGGTGAAAACGAACTCATCAGGTTTCTTGCTTCTCCGGGATCGAACTCGCTGTTTTCTATAATCTGCTCTACAAAGGCGGATGACAGGTAAAACATGTCCCCTGATATGAATGACTCCTGTGCGTCTTTCAGAAGAAGCGGTTTTGTGATCTCAACAAAACGCTCCATGACAGCCGGTTCCGGCGGTTCTTTTCCCGGGCGGCCTGTTCTATTTGCCGCTTGTTTCAGCTCCGCGGGCTGGAGCATGCCAAGTTCGGCTTCTCTGGCTTGAATGTCCGCCTGTTGAAGAATCGGCAGTATCAGGTTCGCGCTCTGTACACTGCGGTCCTTTTTGTCAACGTGCAGCAGCCTTATGGCCTCGATGATTTCAGGGGCGGCTTCCAGGCCCTTGAGTTGAGGTTTCAGAAATGCTATCGTGTTGAGCGTATGCCCCGGAAGATCGCTGTGTGCGGTGTGGGGCATCTTTCCAATATCGTGGCCAAGGGCTGCGATCAGTAGATCAGGGGTATTGGTTCTGACAAGCTGCCTTCCGGCATTGAGCATCTGAAATGCCTTGCGTGACACGCTGAGCGTGTGTTCAGCCAGAGTAACGTCCGCCAGAACCCTGTAGGGCTGCGGTGTTTCATCATCATGTTCCACGACCGAAGCGCAGTGGCCGTGGTGATCAAGTGTTGCGAGCAGGTTGCGGATAATGGTTAACTCCTTTCCCCTTGCGTGTGGCTGGACATATTTCAGATAAAACCGCTGGATTTCGCCGGACCCGAAAGATGGTTCCTCATCTTCTGTCACGCCAGGATCGCGATGGGTGTCCTGCGAGGTCCAAAGTAGAGAAAGCGCCTCAAGGGAAATTCTGACCGGCTTGTTTTTTTGTCTGAACAAGTTAAACATTTGTAGGTATAATAGCGCAGGGGTAAAATCGGACGGGTTTTTAATCTGTTCTGCTTGCTTAGGATGCGGAGATGGAGTATAATTTTTAAAGGCTTCGGTAGGAAACGGTTTCCCTTGTCAGGCACTCCTCAATTTCTCTTGCCTGATACCGGAGCCTCTATTTGCACCTAATGGTTTTTTAATGAAAAAAATAGAGATAGACGAATTGCCGCTTCGATGCCACCGGGACATCAAGCGGTTTTTTAGATCCCGCAATCCACACAAGAAAAAACCTGGCGATTATGAAGTCTTCGCGTACAGAGGCAAATCTCCGAAAGGCGCGACCGTCTGGCACACAGAATGTGTTGAACGGAAAGATGTCGAATCTGCCAGAAATAACCCTCGGTATGGTGCTGTTTGCCTCTGGAAAACAATTGTCTACAAAAAAA
>MAXM01000252.1 GCA_001751015.1 Desulfobacterales bacterium C00003106 | reverse complement strand
CTATGCGCCTACTTGGGGAAGTTATTCCGTCCCCGTTCCTAACACAATGAATCAGAAAACTGCAACCTGCTTGAAGTGGCGTCCCCAACCGGATTTGAACCGGTGCTGCCGGCGTGAAAGGCCGGTGTCCTGGACCAGACTAGACGATGGGGACAGGGTAGTGGGCCGTGCGCGACTTGAACGCGCGACTCTCTGCTTAAAAGGCAGATACTCTACCAACTGAGTTAACGGCCCGCAAGCAGAGCTCCTGAAGTCAAGTGGATTGGTTAACACTTGTTGAATTTTGTGTCAAGAATTTTGTGAATTACGGGCTCGGCAAAAAATAACTTGGCATTTTTGCATCCCGACTTCACCATATCTTTAACCGGTCTTCAATCGCAAAAGTCCTCGAAATAGCTCGCTATTCCTGCGGGTTCGCTCAATCAGATCGATTAAATATACGGCAAATTCGGGCGCAAATTCTACCAAGTTATTTTTGACCGAGCCCTAAATTGAGAGATTTCTCCCCGTTCCTAAGCCGGCGCACGATATAGAGCCTGCGGTCGTGTTCCAAATAGGGGAGCCTGTATTCCACGCCGGCGATTCTCATCGATTTGTGCGCAAGCCATGGCTCCAACCGGGAAAGCTCGGCCGTTCCTCCCGGTCCCTTGAAGGCAATGAGAAATCCATTTTCTTTTATGAAGGGTTTTCCCAACTCGATAAAAAACTTAAGGGAAGAAAACGCACGCGAGAGGACAGCATCGTAATGTCGGCGCATATCAGGATTGCGACCTATGGCATCTTCCGCCCGGGTCTGTATGGTCTGTATCTGGCAGAGTTTCAGGGTTCGAATAACGTGTTTCTGAAAATGAATTTTTTTTCGGGACGAATCAAGAAGTGTAACCCGGAGATCGGATCGGACGATCTTAAGAGGGATTCCCGGAAGTCCCGCCCCGGAGCCTATGTCCAGGATAGACGCCCCATGAGGCAAATACGGCGAGGGTGCAAGGGAATCGACAAGGTGTTTCAACAACACTTCGTTCTCAAGCGTGATCGCAGTCAGGTTGAACCTGTTGTTCCACTCCTTGAGCTCTTGGATGAAAACAAGAAGGTTGGAAGTCATCTCCTTAGAAAGACAGACACCAACTCCCTTGGCTCCAACCTCAAGGATTTCAGGGGGTTCAAGGCTATTATCCATAATGTTTCACGTGAAACACTCAACGCAGAAGATGAGCCGCAAGACAAGCAAGAATGGCGAATTGTTTGTTTCCGAGTCACTAAGCGTGTTTGTCCCCTTTCGGACCAAATCTTCCATCATCCCGTGATGTCGCGAACTTTTGCACGTGTTTTTCGATCCACCCCCTTTTTTCCACCGCTCTTGTGTCAAACTCCGGCACATAAGGCTTGATATCAAGAAGGGGGGTTCCATCGATGATGTCCACATCCTGAATTTCAAGAATATTATCTTTGATGCCCACAAGCCGCACAACCGAAATGCCAATCGCGTTTGGCCTGCTCGGCCCGCGTATGGCAAAAACGCCATGTGACTCCTTGTCCAAGAACGGCTTAACTATCAGGGACGGCCTCCCGGATAAATGAAAATGATATATCAGGATGATATGGGAAAACCCTTCCAGATCCTTCAGCCCCTCAACGTATTCCGACATCAGCTCAACTGTTGCCTCCACACCAATCGCCCCCCCGGGTTGTATCGGTGTTCCCTTGGGCTCCTTGAACGGCGAATGAACTATTCCGATTGGCCTGTACTTTATTTCATACATACCTTCTCCCTTTGCGAGCATGCTAATTGCTTCTGCACTTGACAAGTATGATAGTCGCTATTAGAAGCCCTGCAAAATTGGCAACAATGTCGTGTAACGAAAAAGACCGGTTGGGCACGAAATGCTGGCCAACCTCCATAAAGAACGAGTACATCAAGAGAAATGCGATTTTCTGAAAAAACCTCTTGTTCGGTCTATATGCAATATTGACAGAGATCATAAGCACAAAGTAACCAATACAATGCAGAAGCTTGTCGGAAACCGCTTCCAAGCCTTCACCTGTATTCGGAACAAGACTCATGAAAGAGCATACCGCAAGCAACGTCCAGAATTGTGTAACCTTGATTATCCGAATCAGTTTTATATTCACATCAACCTCATCACACCCATAGCATAGGGACTTCTATTTCCAAAAACCCTCCAAACAGCTCCTTGCTAACGGCTAAACGCTAATGGCTAACCGCACAGGTTGCAAGTTTTTAAAACCCGCAAAAACCATGCGACATCTTGATTTAGGAACGGGGACGAAATAAATTCCTCGTTCCTTACAACAAGAAAGTCAAAACGGTCAAGCCCAAACCGCTGCCGCATTGACGCGTTCCGGCATGGCAACCTGCCGAACACACATCAAATCATTGACGTCACGCTCTTTTAAGGATTGAAAAAGAACGAATTTTGTATTATTCTTACATTTGAAAATCAGTAAGGAACGGGGACGGAATAACTTTCCCAAGTAGGCGCATAGATTTGGGTCAAATTTGTTCGATCTCAAATCACAAAAGTTGAAGGAATAGCAAGCTATTTCGATGCTTTTGGGATTTGAGATCGGGCAAAGGTGGCCTGAAGCTGTGATGCATAGTTGCGGAAATTATTTCATCCCCGTTCCTTAGCTCCTCTTTCCCGGTCATTGAGCAGGAGGGTAATTCTTGACGAATTATCCTGCCTGCTTTTTTTTTGGCGAGCCCATTGTGTCCATATATAGACC
>MAXM01000251.1 GCA_001751015.1 Desulfobacterales bacterium C00003106 | reverse complement strand
AAGAGCAGACTTGACCCCACGCCAAGAGCAGACTTGACCCCACGCTGACCCCACGCTGCTACGATCTGCAGGTAAACGAAGAATTGCTGAAGTAAAAAGGAAGAATCAACCGGGTCATAACTGAGATGCCAAAATAGAAGGGTTATTTTGGAAACGCCCCGGCAATGGCAGACAGGTTTTTCCGCATAATATTCATGTATCCGCCTGAATCCGGTTCGCCTTCTCTGCTTAACCCGGAGTCCTTTGAGGAGTCCATTGAATCGAGGACTACCAGCCTTGCCCCGGCATCCTTTATGGCCTGGGCTATCTCAGGCCTTGGTTCCCATTTATGGATTACGACTTTGATGTTGTCCTGTTGAAGTCTTATCTTCAAATTGGATATATCTTCCTCTGTCCAATAAAAGTCATTTTTTAAAAAATAGTCTGCCACATGGATGTTCAGGTCGTTTGTAAGGTAGGGAAAGACATCTGTCAGGCCGAATGCCTCAAACCATTCCAGTTCTGCAAACATCTCTTCATGCTTGAGCCTGAGCCTGAAAAGCTCTTTTTTGAAACCAAGCAGGTTTTTGTCAATCGCCGTGGCATCCGCAGGGCTCAAGCGTTTCAGATCGCCGGCAATGATGCTGAGCATCTTTGAGGCGTTTGAAAGGCTGAGCCAGATGTAAGGGGATACGGTCTGATGACCTTTGCGGGGAGATTCACTTGTTTGGATGCCTGGCAAAAGAGGGCGACTATCCGGGACTTCAAGAACGGAAACACCTGTAAGGGCGGGGTCAAACGGCATGGATGCATCTATTTCAATGACCCTGACATTCCACTTCCTTGCATAGATGTAGAGGGGATCCCGTTTCCACACGCTTCTAATCGTGATAACTGCATCGGCTGTTGCGATACGCCCTTCAAGTTTTTTTTCGTTTTTCTTGAAATAATGATTAAGCCTTTCCATGGAGTAGCCGGTCGGGCTCAGGTCAACCACTTCTATGGATGTCCCTTTGGTTAGAATGCTCGTAAATGAGTGGGTGGACTGAAGGCAGGTAACAACAACCAGCTTGTCCTGGGCCGCCTGGCCGGATACTGATAGAAAGATGAAGATATTTACGGCAATCACTAAGAAAGAGATCTTGATTCGTTTCATATTACCTCCTAAAATACAAGGGCCTCAATCCGAATAGGAGGCTGTCCGAGAATTATATCTCGTTCTCACGCTTTTGCAGTAGGATCAGAATTCTCGGCCAGCCTTATTCAACCGTCAGGTTGAACTCCGCGGTATGACCTTCCGAGGCATTGAGAACGATTCTCAATGCCGGAGATGCCGGCAACTTGAAAGAAAATTTGCCCTCTCCATCGGTCTTGCCGGCTAAAAGCAACTTTCCGTAGCTGTCAAAGACTTCAATCCGGGAATGAGCAGCCTTGTTTCCATCCGAAAAATAACTTTCAGTATATACTTTATCTCCTTCCACCCAGGCAAATACATGCACCTTGTGAGCCCACACCGGGTTTACAGGTGATAAACAAACAAGCAACGCGGCTGCGACAAAAAAAAGTCCTCCAATTCTCATAGTCTCCTTCTTTCCGCTTTTTGCGCTTAAGGGCTCTGTTTTCCTTGACCTCGAGCAAGATTAAAGACTTTGGGACAGGCTTTTATTACGGTTGTAGTAATGAAAAAAAAGGCTGCAACCAGAATAATGGCCCCACCAGAAGGGACCGGTATCTCCAGTTCCATGGGGACAACGATCCCGATGACGCAGCTCAGTGTGGAAAATATGACGCTGTAGAGAAAAAAACCTCTCATCGACCTGGTCAAGTTCCGGGCAGAGGCGGCAGGTATCACCAGGAGAGCTTCCACCAGGACCGCTCCGATGATCTTTACGGATGCTACAGTGATTATGGTAACCATGGCAATAAAGAGATAGTCCAGAAAGACCACTTTTACTCCCCGCACCCGGGCCAGGTTCGGGTTAAAACTGGACAAAACCATCTGATTGTAAAGAGATAACCCGGACAGGATGCAAATAATCGAGATGACAAAGAGCACACTCAGATCAAGCGCGTTAATGGTGAGAATGGAGCCAAAGAGCACGTTATCCAGGATATGAACATTCACCTTGGCGGTCACATAGAGAAGGATACAGGCGCCGATCGCAAGCGAAATACAGAGGAATACCCCTATCAGGGTATCCGTGGTCATCTTTGTTCGATTCTTGGTGAATACCATGGTCATTCCGAAGATGATACAGAATCCAAACAAGGATACATAGGGAGACGTATACGGCTCTCCAAGCATAATTCCGATAGCAACCCCGGTAAGAGCAGCATTTCCGATCGCCTGGGAAAAAAAGGCGAGTCTCTTGGTTACAACCAGTGTCCCAATCCCTCCGAGAACGGGCCCCAGGACAAGGGCAGCTATAAGGGAATTGAAGACGAACGCATATTTGAGCGACTCCGGAAGCCACCCGGCTTCGACCCCGCGCTGTATAGCCAGCATTATGGTATTGTACATCGTCTCCACGTTCTTGATTCTCACCTATGCCAGGGAGCCGGCTGTGCCAAATACCTGAAAGACCTTTTCAGAAGTCAGGATTTGATCCGGGCTTCCTGAAAAGAGCACCCGTTTTCGAATACAGGTGACAGTGTCAGCCATCTGTTTGACCTGCTTCAGGTCGTGATTT
>MAXM01000250.1:3692-5999 GCA_001751015.1 Desulfobacterales bacterium C00003106 | reverse complement strand
AGGTTATAGTCACGCAGATCACCGCACAATCCGTCGAAGATACCTGCCAGTTCATTGTCTGCGCAGATGTTGTTTCTTATAGGTATGTTGGTTCCAGTGCCGGAAGGGGGATCAGTAATTGCTCCCGTGAGGTCGTCATATGCAATACCGGCCCCCGTGCCGTTTTGTCCGTTTGCCACGACCGTATTGTTGACGATCTCATCAATCCAGTCACAGTATCTTATGCCAACCATGTGGTTCTTGTAAATCAGGTTGTTGGAGATGACACCACTTGCATATCTCGCTTCGATCCCTCCGCCGTAGCCGTCTTTCCCGTTGTTGTAAACCTTATTTCTCTTGGTGGTGACGTGAGCGTCGCCCGGATTCCCGAAGAATCCGGAGTCGGAACCAGTTATCAAAGGTTCTCCGGCGTATATTCCCGCGCGAACATTATTCCGGATAGTATTGTCGGCAATATCCAGCGTACAGGCGCCCAGAATAGCGATTCCCGCGTATCCGTTCTGATAGATGTCATTACGCTGATCAATGGTCAGAGAATTGCCACAGGCGAGGGCTATGCCGGCATAGCCATTATCGTAGATGTTGTTCCCGCTGACAGTGAGGGAGTTTGCGGACGTAGGCGCTTCCTCCTTTTTATTGGTTATGCCGGCCCAGGAATTTGAGTAGATCTCGTTGTTCACGATGCTTACCGAGTCAGATCTTTCAACAAGCACGCCCGCGCTTCCGTTCTCATAAATGGTATTATTCTCAATAGTTGCGTCACATGAATCATTCCTTATTCTGATTCCCGCATGGTGATGCAAAATGCCATTTGAATTGATCCGGTTTCCGCTGACAAGAAGCAAACTGGCGCCAAAGCTGTTTATGCCACCCATCTCATTTGAATAAATCTGATTATCCTCTATGCTTAGCTGGTCGATACCGCTGAAGGTCCTTATACCGCCCTGGTGATTATCATGGAGGTCGTTATTCCTGACGATGGCATCGGTTATCCCATCCAGCCTCACCCCTGCGAATCCATTGTCATATATGTCATTACCTGCACCGCTTTGGCCGATAGTCACAGTGATTACACCGGAAGTTCCTGAGGCGCGCCATAACCCTATGCCGGCCTGGCCGTTTCTTCTGATGGTATTTCCTGTAATCGGAGGCAGGGTCAGGGGCGCCTCAAGCCCGCCTTCGTCCGCGGTTTCACCGGCGAACGCGTCAGCGCTATCGGCGGGGACGTCCCCTCCACTGGCGGGGCCATGACTTCCTATCCCGGCGCGACTGTTTTCAAAGATTGTGTTGTTTGTAATAGCAGGAGAAGCATTGCTCCATAATCCGACACCCGGACCACCGCAGTTCCAGATTTCATTATTTGTAATGGTTGCCTCGCTGTTGGGACCGTTTCCTATGCCCGGGCCATTGACATGATGAATGAAATTGTTTTCAATAACAGGGCTGGGGTATTCCATGTCAAGACCTTGAAGCCCGATGCCGCCGCTGTAGCCACTCCCCTGATTATTTCGGATAATGTTGTTTGCAATTGTCGGGGATCCGGCGCCAATCACGATTAGAAACTTGTCTGCGTCATTAATGTTCTGGACGGTGAACCCATTCAGACTAGCGTCAAGAGCACCTCCAGGACATCTGACCACGACTTCAGAGCCTCCTCCTCCATCAATAATGGTCAAGGTGGCCCTTCTTAACACGGTAGTTGAATGGGAACCCCATGGATCAGTATAGGTGATAGTACTGTCATCTCCTTCACTCACCACATTCACCCCTTCTCTCAGGGGAAAGGTTTCGTAGTAGATTTCCGCTTCCGACCTCCCTTCTGTGCCCACTGTCACCGTGCCGCCGCCCGCATTGGCAACGTCAACGACAGCGGCGAGGATGGACGTGTTATCACACCCTGAGGGGCAGACGGTAACATCCTTTGCTGCAGCCGGGGCAGCAATCAGAAACCCTCCCCACAGAAAGAAAAAAAACATACACAACATGCTCTTCTTGAGCACCACGCTCTTCCTGAGTCGCATAGTATTCATAACGCTTTCTCCTTTTGTTTCGTTCTTGCACGCGTCAATTCAGACGCATAGACACGGCATACCTCGGACGGTTACAACTCGTTATTTGTGGCCTTTCGAGATATAATTACAAATTTTTAGTACCTTAAAATAGCGGCTCATCGCGGATTAGCGTGAAAAATTTTTCCGGTTCATTATGGATTAGGCGGAACGACAACTGATATTTTCGACAAATCACTGTAAATTCAATTTGTTATAACCATACTGAGTCGCGCGTAAATAAAGTGCTCATTTTCGA
>MAXM01000250.1:0-3684 GCA_001751015.1 Desulfobacterales bacterium C00003106 | reverse complement strand
CGCCTACTTGGGAAAGTTAATTCGTCCCCGTTTCCAAGTTGAGCGATCAGCCTTTAACGGTTAGCTATTAGTTTTAGGTAGTAAATAGATTGCACAGTATTATACGCCTGCACAAGGGGGAGAGGAACAAGGACCCCCCCATGAAAACATTTTGACCTTAAAAACCATGGCAGAATAACAGGAGCATGTCAAGAAACAAATGTAAGGCATGGGTTTGGTGAAAAACAAATTCAGGTTTTCAGGTGGTCAGGAACGGGGACGAAAACTGATTGCCTGCAGTATCTCTTTCCCTATCGGTTCAAACAGTTCAAACAGTTCCTTGCTTGAATCCGCCTTTGGAAGCGCTCCAAAGGATCGTATGTCGCCAAGACGAGAAATGATCTTCATGTTGTCCGCTTCAATTACCCTCGCTTCTTGACCCGCAAGATTAAAGACCATCCCGAGTATCTCCATCTTTCGTCTTGCAAGGGCCTCTATCGTAAGAAGGGTATGATTAATAGTGCCCAGGCCGCTGAGTGTTACTATCAAGACAGGTATTCCAAGATCCGCCACCAGATCAACAAGGAGATGGTCTCTCGTAAGAGGGACCAATACCCCGCCCACCCCTTCGACCAGAAGGAGATCGTGTCTTGCGGAAAGATCCTGCCAGCTCTGTTTTATTCTTTCCGTGCTGATTTCCTTCCCTTCCAGCTCCGCTGCAAGATGGGGAGAAGCCGGAAAACCAAAGGTATATGGGTTCGCGATCGCAGGGTCTTCAATTTCATCTGTGCTTTTTCCAAGGACAGAAAGACAATAGTCGATATCCTCGGATCTGTTTTTGTTTCCCGTGCTGACCCATTTTTGAATCCCTACGTTGATACCGTGACG
This sequence comes from Desulfobacterales bacterium C00003106, assembly GCA_001751015.1. Classification (GTDB taxonomy): domain Bacteria; phylum Desulfobacterota; class Desulfobacteria; order Desulfobacterales. The sequence continues at coordinate 2,817 of MAXM01000250.1, read as the reverse complement.
GCTCAGGAACCGGGCCAGGCAGGCGCATACAACCGTTTTGCCCACGTCCGTACCGGTGCCGGTAATGAAAAGACCTGGTATCATCATATTCCCCATTACCCGACCTCACACAGAAAAACCTGATAGCTTGTCCTGATGGCCCCGAATCTTTCGATATAGGCCTTTTCCGTTTCTTTGAGGAGTGATCGGGTAAACAGAGTATTTTTCCCGTTTCTTCGAATGTTTACTCCCGTATATTTCATCGTCCTTAGCATCTCGATCAGGCTCGCGTGTTTTGTTGTCAGCACGACCTTTCTTGTCTTGACATTCTCGAATAACCCGTGCAAAAGGCGCCTTAGATCGTCAAGTTGCATGAAATACTGTGCCGATATTTTTCCTTTTTCGGCGAACAGCCCTTGCATTACCTCATGAAGCTCACAAAATGTCTCAGGCCCCATGATCGAAAAGGCGATTACGCCGCCTTTTGTGAGGAGGTCGCGGTAGCGCGAAAGTCCGCTCTTCAGGTCTTGCAGCCATTGAAAGGTCGAGTTGGAGGTAATCAGATCATATTTTTCGCCGGTGTCCGGGGAAAAGGTCTCTGCATCGTCAACAAAGAGATGAAGGTTTCTGTTTTTGATTGATCCCGGCCCTTGATCATCATGGCTCAATTTTCGGGCGGCGACAGAGATCATTTCGGGCGAAAAGTCTATGGCTGTGATGACGGCAGTAGGAAATCTCCGCATCAGCATCTCTGTGTAGTTCCCTGTTCCGCATCCGATCTCAAGTATCTTCCTGAACCGATGAGGCCCAACCTCGTCGATCAGCCTGAGAGCAGCGGCCTTCTGAACAGAGGCATATTGATCATAGGTAAGAGCAGCCCTTGAAAATGATCTCTTTATTCTTTTCTTATATGTTATCATAATCTTTTGATCCCTTCCTTGAAGCCCGGTTCAAGAAAGGGGAGGTGCCCCGTCTTCTCAATAATAGAAACAGGGGGGAAGGGGGGGGCGCCGAGGAACTCAAGGATCTCGGAAAGAGGCGCAATCCGGTCTTTTTTGCCATGAATAATATGGGTGTTATCTCTTTTGAGCATTGCGGGCTCAAGTTCCTGCTGCATCAGATAATCGAGCCCGCGCAAAAGGGACCCCAGATCGAAATTTTCTATATAGGATCGAAACAGGTGTTTTTTAAACCATCTAAAGGCGTGCTTCTGTCCCATGAAGCAATTCCTGTAGAACGCGGTCAGATACGCAGTGGGGTCTTTTTTTAACTCTGTTGATTCAGAACGGATTTCCTGTCTTGAATACGATCTTCTCATGGAGACCAGAAAGATGTCCCTGACTGCTTCTCCATACTCCTTTAAAAAACCGACGGCCAGGAACCCGCCCATTGACCACCCTAACAGAGATACCTCCTTGATTTTTTTTTGAAAAAGCGCGTCTGCAAGGTCCGCATTAAAACGGGCTATGTCGATTTTGCGGGGAATAAGATAATCAAAATCGAGATCAAGCGGCTCAAATATTTTCGCATCAAAGGCCCACCCCGGAATCAGCACGAGTATCCTGTTGTGACCCCTGTTCAGATACCTGTAACCGTCCGGGGCAGTTTGAAGAATTCCTGCGCTCAAAATCTTAGAAAACATCCGCTGCCTGTGCAAGGTCCTTTGTGGAATGATTGCAGGTGACGGAAAATCTTATGCGCGCCTCTCCCGCAGGCACAGTGGGGGGCCGTATGGCAAGGGCGAAGATGCCGTTTTGCTGCAGCATGTCAGCTAATCTCAATGCGGTGTCATTTGCTCCAACAATTACAGAGGCTATCTGCGCCTCTCCCCTTACATCAAGCCCGTTTGTTTTCAGCCGGGACCGAAAATATGCTGATTTTTCCGCAAGGACCGATCTCCTGAAAGGCTCGTCTGTCAGCATCTTTATCGCTGCGATACTTGCCCCGATCACACAAGGTGGAAGAGCTGTTGAATAGATAAAACTCCTCGCGCTGTTGATCAAATAATCAATCAGTTTCCCTGATGCAGCGGCATACGCTCCGTAGCTTCCAAGGGCCTTTCCAAAGGTTCCGACAATGATGTCAATCTCTTGGCTAAGGCCGCGTTCTTCGGCAAGACCCGCCCCTCTTTCCCCAAATATGCCCACGGCATGGGCTTCATCGAGCATAAAAAGGGCATCATGTCTCTCTTTTGCTTCCACGATCTCGGCAAGCGGCGCCATGTCTCCATCCATACTGAAAAGAGACTCCGTGATAATAAGCGCCCTATTGTATTTTCCCCTTTCCCTTTTCAGCAGGGCTTCAAGATGGCCGGGATCGTTATGTTGAAAGCGGAAAAAACGCGCACCGGAAAGGAAGACTCCATCCACAATACTCGCGTGGCAAAGCCGGTCGAGGAATACGACATCTTTCCTCGAACAGATGGCGGACACACACCCTGTATTTGCAAGATAGCCGCTTCCGAACAAGAGGGACTTTTCCTTGCCGACAAGATCGGTTATTCTTTTTTCGAGCAGATGGTGGATATGCAGGTCCCCGCTCATGAGCCTTGAAGCCGACGAACTGGTTCCGTATTTTTCAGCGGCCTTTACGCTCTCTTCCAGCAGCCCTGGATGTCCTGCAAGGCCGAGATAATCGTTCGACGAAAGGTTGATATATTCTCTGCCGTTTATCCATACTCTGCCGGAACCGGCAGGGCCGACAGGCCTGAGCGTTCGGAGGAGATGCCTTGCCCTGCGCTCGGTTAAGTCCGCATCTAACCATTCCACAGCTTTTTTATCTCCGCCACCATGGCAAGATCCTCTTCGGGAGGCCTTCCTCTTACTGTCAGATATCCCC
>MAXM01000249.1:272-3090 GCA_001751015.1 Desulfobacterales bacterium C00003106 | reverse complement strand
ATGCAGGATATAGTTTTTTTGCTTTGATCAAATAGCTATATAGGCATTTTACTATGGGGATGATGTGAATCCCGGGTTCAATTGCATGAACGAGGCGTATTGATGAAAGAACGAACCAGGTTAGTTGTGATCGTGATGACCTTTCTCGCTTGTTACTATGTGCCCTGGGATCATGCGACTATCCGGCAGTCGGGCCTTGAGGCCTTTATGATGCTTCAAGAATATGCCAGAGAGCATGTTCTGGCGTGCCTGATCCCGGCTTTTTTTATTGCAGGAGCGATCGCGTGTTTCATCTCTCAGGCCGCTGTATTGAAGTACTTCGGCGCCGGTGCGAACAGATTTCTTTCGTATACGGTTGCGTCGGTCTCGGGATCTGTTCTGGCTGTCTGTTCCTGCACAGTGCTGCCCCTGTTTGCCGGGATATACAGCCGTGGGGCAGGCATAGGTCCTGCTGTGGCGTTTCTATATTCCGGTCCGGCCATCAACGTATTGGCTATCATCCTGACCGCGCGTGTCCTCGGGTGGAAACTCGGGCTTGCGCGCGCAATCGCCGCCGTGGTCTTTGCCATTATCACCGGTTTGCTCATGGCCTTTATCTATCGCAAGGAAGATCAGGCCCGGCAGACCGGGGAGATCGCCTTGCCCGAAGACAAAGAGGAGCGGTTATTGTGGCAGAACGGCCTCTATCTTCTCGTACTTGTTTTAATACTCATTTTTGCGGCGTGGGGTAAACCGGCTGAACCGGTCGGTTTCTGGAATGCAGTGCACCGGATTCACTGGCCGATTGCCGCAGGGCTTCTCATCATATTAGGAGTTATTCTCAAGAGCTGGTTCAGCAAGGAAGAGGTGATCCAATGGGGAGAATCAACTTGGGGATTTGCCGGGCAGATACTCCCATTGCTGTTTGCAGGGGTGCTTGCGGCGGGGTTTCTGCTGGGTCGGCCGGGACACGAGGCCGTCATCCCGGCCCAATATGTTGAAATGCTCGTGGGGGGAAATTCGATCTGGGCGAATTTTTTTGCTTCGGTGCTCGGCGCTTTTATGTACTTTGCAACCTTGACCGAGGTGCCGATCCTGCAAGGCCTCTTGGGGAGCGGAATGGGGAAAGGTCCGGCCCTGGCCCTCCTGCTGGCCGGCCCGGCCCTCTCGCTTCCCAACATGCTTGTAATTAGGAGCGTGATAGGGACACAAAAAACACTTGTTTTCGTTGGCATCGTGATACTTCTATCGACTATTGCAGGGATTGTCTTTGGGGCTGTTTTGTGAAAACGTCGCGCGCTTCGTGGGTGGATTCTAAAAGAGGAGGCAAAAAATGAAGATTCAGGTCTTTGGGCCGGGGTGCCCCAAGTGTGTCAAACTTGCGGAAAATGTCAAGACAGCCATAAGGGAACTGGGAATAGATGCAGACGTGGAAAAGGTGAGCGACATGCTGAAGATAATGGAACAGGGGGTTATGTTGACCCCGGGCCTGGTAATTGACGGAAAGACGGAATCGAGCGGAAAGGCGCTGAGTGTGGAACAGGTGAAGGAACTTCTCGGTAAAACCTGACGCTCAAAAGGAGTGAGTCGAACATGAAACCAAAGATGTTTATTACTACTGCGCTCCTGGTCTTTGTTGTTGCGAGCATAACCTGGTTGATAGTCAGGGAATTCAGGCAAGGGCCGGAACTATCTGAACAGGAACCGATCTCTACGAATACGTACCCTGTTTCACCAAAGATTGATGCTGAAAAAGGTCTGACCCAATCGCCGCATAAAGTCATAGTCTACTATTTTCATGGAACGGCTCGTTGCCCTTCCTGCAGGAAAATTGAAGATTACACGCGCGAGGCAATAGAAAACGGCTTTGCTGACGCTGTCAAAAACGGTCTCATGGAGTGGCGCCCGGTCAATGTGGAGGAACAGGGGAATGAACATTTCATAAAAGACTATGAACTTTATACAAAGTCCGTGGTGATTGTGGATACCCGCAACGGGAAACAGATACGATGGAAAAATCTTGAAAAGGTATGGGAACTCCTTTACAGCAAAGATGCTTTCATAAAGTACATCAAAGATGAACTCCGTTGTTACCAGGCAGAAAAGTGATGGATACGCTCCTGTTTGGAACCCTGTCTGCGCTATGGCTTGGGATATTGACCTCGATAAGTCCGTGTCCCCTGGCAACCAATATTGTTGCGATCTCCTTTATTGGAAAGGGTGTGGGCAGGCCTTATCATGTGCTCCTGCTGGGTCTTTCTTATACATTTGGGAGGATGATCGCCTATTTTGTGCTGGGAATCCTCATTACCAAAGGAATTCTCTCTATCCCGGGGGTCTCCTATTTTCTGCAAACATACTTAAACAAACTTCTTGGTCCGCTCTTGATAGTCGTCGGCATGTTTCTTGTGGAATTGATCAAGGTCAATATTTCGTGGGCGCCGGACAGTGATACGATCGAAAAGCATGCTGAAAAGGATAGTCTCCGGGGAGCCGTTCTCCTGGGAAGCCTCTTTGCTCTTTCGTTTTGCCCTGTTTCAGCGGCTCTCTTTTTCGGGAGCCTGATTCCGCTCTCAGTGAAATACAGCTCTGTTGTTGCGCTTCCCTTCTCTTACGGGATAGGGACCGGGCTCCCTGTAATTCTATGCGCTATCCTGCTGGCCGGAGGCGCTCGATCCGTAGCCAAGGCATTCAATAAGCTCACACGGGTTGAATGGTGGGTTCGACGCATCACCGGCGGTATCTTTATCCTGACTGGAATCTATTATTGTTTGACCTATATCTTTGAAGTTTTGTAGCAATGAAAAGGGATTGACCTGCAACCAATCTCAAGCAGGGA
>MAXM01000249.1:0-209 GCA_001751015.1 Desulfobacterales bacterium C00003106 | reverse complement strand
GCAAAGGTGGCCTGAAGCTGTGGTGCATGGTTGCGGAAGTTATTTCGTCCCCGTTCCTAAGCTATGAGAGAACCTGTCATGCCTGACAATGATCATACCTTTTATCACCGCAGGGAAACAAAAGATCGGGATCATAGGCCTCAAATCCGCTGTAAAGGAACTGTCTGGTTCGCTGAAAGACAAGACAGATAAAGAGATCGGCAGTGAAC
>MAXM01000248.1 GCA_001751015.1 Desulfobacterales bacterium C00003106 | reverse complement strand
GTGCAATTATTTGGGTGAAGGTCTACATAATTTCAGTAAACGCGGAGGAATGTTATGTTAGCTCAAGGATGGATGTCGACCGATGTGATTTCAGTTGGTGAGGAGACTTCAATGATGAAGGCTTCCGTCCTGATGAAAGAGAATGGTATTCGACGTCTTCCGGTGGTACGAAGGGGAAGATTGGTTGGAATCGTCACTGACACCGATCTGAAAGAGGCTTCTCCTTCAAAGGCGACTACGTTGGATATCTATGAAATCAATTATCTTCTATCAGAGATCAAGGTCAAGGAATTGATGTCCACCGACGTGATCTACGTGAAACCGGATGAAACCATTGAATTTGCTGCTGTCCTTATGCTTGAAAACAAAATTTCAGGGCTTCCCGTCATAAATGATCAACAGCATTTGATCGGCGTTATCACCGAAACGGATATATTCAAGGCCCTGGTACATATCACCGGCGTATATAGTGGAGACACCCAGTTTGCGTTCTGCCTGCCGGACAAGCCCGGGTCGGTGCATGAAGTCGCAGAGGTCATTCGAGGCATGGGAGGTCGCGTTGTCAGCATACTCACAAGCTATGACCTTGCGGATGAAGGGTACAGGAACGTCTATTTTCGTATTCGGTCAATGGAGCAAGGTATGTTGGCAAAACTCGTTGATGTCCTCGAAGAAAAATTCACCGTCCTTTACTCGGCAAGGGAGTCCCTGAATCAGGTTGAAGGAAGACGGCTCGACTACGATCGAAAGTAAAGGTCTATTTTTGACCGGACTGTTACAAGAGACCTTTGAATCGATCTATCCCGAATCGGCCGGAAGCACGGTTGTTCTGACGGCCCTTAAGGGAGACGGGTCTGACCGCAAATGGTACAGGGCTGCGTGTTGCGGGAAATCAATAATTGTTGTGGATCACGGCCCGTCCGGCAATAAAGGCGTTTCAGAGGGAGAGGCCTTTGCGTGGATCGGCAGGCATCTGAAAAGGTCAAAAGCGCCGGTCCCGGAGATCTATGCCTGCGACCCTGGCTGCCGTGTTCTTTTTTTGCAGGATTGCGGAGATACTCACCTTCAGGATGTTATCAAGAACGAACCGGACATGGAGGTCATCCGCGCTCATTACCGGGGCGTCATAGATCGGCTGATCCTGATGCAGCTCGATGCAAAGGAAGGTTTTGACGGCGACAAATGTCTTGAAACACCCTTCTATGATACAGGCGTAATCCTTGACCGTGAATCCCGCTACTTTGTGGATGCCTTTTTGAACGGCTCATTGGGCATTGAAGCAGACTTTGCGTATCTTGAGGATGAATTCCGTTATATCGCCGAAAACGCCCTTGCCACCCGGATCACCGGCTTTCTTCATCGTGACTTCCAATCAAGAAATATCCTGTTTCAAAACAGCTCTTATTTTTTTATCGACTTTCAAAGCGGGCGTTTGGGACCGGTCCAATACGATCTTGCGTCTTTGTTGATCGATCCGTATGTAGAGTTGTCCGAAGATATTCAGCAAGACCTTTTGGGATATTACACAAAGCGCCTGTCCGCCCGTATTTCATTTGACATTCGTGTGTTTGCAAACGTATATGAATACAATGCGTTAAACCGAAACATGCAAATCCTCGGGGCCTTTGCCTATCTGAGCAGGGTAAAGAAAAAACACGGATTTCGCAAATACATCCCGCCGGCATTAAAGACCCTTCGGACCCGGCTCGAAAGAACCGTGGCAGAAACCTGCCCCAGGCTGACTAACGTGGTAATTGACGCCGCAAGTAAGCTGTTGAGTTAGGAGAACCTACCGTTGAAGACCAAGTACACCCTTCTTGCCTTTCCGGTCATTATTCTCATCCTCCTTGGCATCAACTTCATATACGTCTCCACAAAATCGATCCCGGAACAGAACCAGTTGGTCATCGGATCTATCGGAGACGCCTCTTTTCTCAACCCTGTGCTTTCTCAGGACTCTGCATCGAGCCAGGTCAACTCCTTTGTCTTCAGCGGGCTTCTGAGATATGACGAAGAACTCCAACTGACCGGGGACCTGGCCGAATCATGGAGCGTCTCTCCCGGGGCAAGACCCGAATTAATCTTTCATTTGCGCAAAGGGGTCCAATGGCATGACGGCCACCCTGTTACGGCTGATGATGTGCTCTTTACCTACGAGATGATCATTGATGAAGAAACCAACACGGTTCGAAAGAGCGATTACGAACTGGTTGAAAAGGTGGAGGCGCTCGACCCGCACACGCTCCGCGTCACTTATAAAGAACCGTTTTCACCCGCACTTGAGACCTGGACCATGGGAATTATTCCACGGCATCTCCTTGCAGGCACGGACATCAATACCGCGTCATTCAACCGGAATCCGGTCGGGACCGGCCCTTTTCGCTTTGATTCATGGGTGAGCGACGAAAAGATAGTCCTTGAGGCAAATCACGACTATTTTGAAGGGCCGCCGCATCTTGATCGAATCATATTCCGCATCATCCCGGAGACGTCCTTGACGGAGATAGCGATCCTGACCGGTGGGATAGACTATTCCGGGGTCTTCCCGCACCAGTATGAAAGGATACGAAAGAACCCGAATCTTCGTGTCTACCGTCAACCGGGTCTCGGCTATACGTACATCGGCTATAACCTTGCCAACCCTCTTTTTGCCGACAAAAGGGTACGTCAGGCCCTGACCTGCGCCATTAACAGAAAGGAGATCGTCCGTTACGTGCTTTACGGTTTCGGACAGATCGCAACAGGTCCCTTCCCAAATCACCTCTGGTACGCGGACAAGGCCATTGAACCCTTTCCCTATGACCCCGGGAAAGCAAAAGAGCTCCTTTGTGAAGCCGGCTGGGGAGACACGGACAAAGACGGTATCCTGGACAAAAACGGAAAACCTTTTTCATTTCGCATGATAACCAACAGCGGAAACGATATGAGGCGTGACGTAGGCGTGCTTGTGCAAAGATACTTCAAGGAAATAGGGATTGACGCAGACCTCCAGATCTACGAGTGGTCGGTCTTTTTGAAGAATTTTATCAACCCGAGGCATTTTGACGCATGCATCCTCGGGTGGAGCCTGAGCGTAGATCCGGACGCCTACAGTATATGGCATTCGAGTCAAATAGAAGGGGGCTTCAATTTTGTCGGATACGCCAATCCCCTGGTGGACCGGCTGCTGATTGAAGGACGCCGGACCTTTGATCTCGAAAAAAGAGAGGCGATCTATCAGAAGATACACCGCCTGATCCACGAAGACCAGCCCTACACCTTTCTTTATGTGGCGGACTCCACGCCTGCCCTGAGTCTGAAATTCAAGCGCGAAATCACGGACGCTGACGGCCAAAGGCGAATAGTCCCGATTGAGATGACTGAAGCCGGGTTAATGGTGAATATCCACGAATGGCTATTGGTTGAATAGTCACCTTCACTCCCCGACCAATTCTTTTTCATACTTGCATTCCTTGTTTGAGCAGGCAAGAAACGTACCTTTTTTCTTGGTTGTTTTTTCTACAAGTATCGCGGCCCCGCACTCCGGGCAGCTTTCCGAAACAGGCTTGTTCCAGAGGGCGAACTTGCACTTCGGATAACGACTGCAGCCGTAAAAGACCTTCCCTCTTCTGGACCGGCGCATCAGAAGCTCGCCGTCGCAGCCCTCTTCCGGGCACTTCACGCCCGTGGTTTGAGGGTTATCATCCTTTTCTCCTTGCAAAGAGAGGGTGTTCTTGCACTCAGGATAGCCCGAGCACGCCAGGAAAGGTCCGAAGCGTCCCTGTTTTCGAACCATCGGTTTTCCGCATTTTTCGCATGTCTTGTCGGTTGGTTCATCCTTTGGCCGTTCCACCATACGGATCTCGCCCTTTTCACTGCGTATAAAATTGCTGGTAAATTTGCATTCCGGGTAAGCGGAACAGGCGAGAAAAGGCCCGTTCTTCCCGACCTTGATACCAAGAGGGCTCTTGCACTCAGGACATGAAATTTCAGTGGCGACCCCCTTGTTTTTGTTTTTCGTAATATCCGTATCTACCTGCTTTAATACCTTTTCAAACGGACCGTAGAACTCGGCAAGGGTTGCGACCCATCCTTTCTTGCCTTCCACGATCTCATCCAGGTTCTCTTCCATGTGTGCAGTAAAAGCGACGTTCACGATATCCGGAAAGTTCGCCACCAGGAAATCCGTCACGATAAAGCCCAATTCCGTTGGCTTGAGATACCTCTTCTCAATATCCACATAGGCCTTTTGTATTGTGCTGAGTATGGAGGCATAGGTGCTAGGCCTTCCTATACCGTTTTCCTCAAGCTCCTTGACCAGAGACGCCTCTGAAAACCTCGGCGGAGGCTGAGTGAAGTGCTGTTTCGGGATAATCTCCAGACAGTTCAAGGGCATCCCTTCCTGCAATTGGGGAAGCTTTGTTTCGCCGTTCTTCTTATTCTTTTCCGCTGCAACGGGATAAAGCGCCATGAATCCGTCAAACGCAATCACAGAACCCGTAACTGCAAACTCACTGGAACCGGCGGCTATGATTATGGTTGTCTGATCAATCAGGGCCGGGTTCATCTGGCAGGCGGTAAAGCGTTGCCAGATCAGCTCGTAGAGGGCAAGCTGATCTGCGGAGAGAAAAGAAGCGACGCTTTTCGGTGTATTGGATACCGAGGTGGGTCTGATTGCTTCATGGGCGTCCTGCACTTTCTTCCTGTTTTTATAAAACAGAGGTTTTTTCGGAAGATACTCTGCGCCATAATCTTTCTTGATCAGTTCCCTCGCCTCTTCGACAGCCTCTGCTGCAACCCGGGTCGAGTCTGTTCGCATATAGGTTATCAGCCCGACTGGTTCACCCGGACCAAGTTCGATCCCCTCATAGAGCTGCTGAGCTAATACCATGGTCTTTTTGGCGGAAAAGCGCAGTTTGTTGATAGCATCCTGTTGAAGCTTGCTCGTTGTAAAAGGGGGATAAGGGTGTCTCTTGCGGGTCTTCTTGACCACGCTCGATACGACAAAGTCAACCCCCTTCAACCCATTTGTAATTGCTGTCGCTGTTTTTTCATCAGGGATGGTGATCTTTTCACCATCTTTTCTGTCGGAAGGGGTTATGACCTTCTTGTCGTCGATCTTGGTGAGACGGGCCAGGAAAGAAGGAGGACTCTCTCCCTCAAGTTCAGCGACTATCGACCAGTATTCCTCGGCAACAAACTGTTCTATCTTTCTTTCTCTTTCACAGATAATCCGCACCGCGACTGACTGGACGCGACCTGCGCTCAACCCCCGCCTGATCTTTCGCCACAGGACCGGGGATATCTGGTAACCGACAAGACGGTCGAGTATCCGTCGTGCCTGCTGGGATTCGAATCGCTGGAGGTTGAGAGGTTCGGGCGAGGACATGGCGGCCTTGATAGCCCTTTCGGTCAGTTCGTGAAACAGAACGCGGTGAAAGGTCCTCCCCTTCTTTTTCAGGACTTCAGCAGCATGCCATGCGATAGCCTCCCCCTCCCTGTCCGGGTCGGGAGCAAGATAGACCGTGTCAACCGACTCTGCGGCCTTTTTCAGATTCCGTATTACCTTGTCCTTCCCCTTTATGGTCGTATAAACGGGTTTGAAATCGTTTTTGGTATCAACGCCAAGCTCTTTTGGAGGAAGGTCTTTGATGTGTCCCACTGTGGCCGCCACGTTGAACCTGTCGCCCATGTATTTCTTTATTGTCCGAACCTTGGTAGGAGATTCGACAATGATCAATTTTTTGCTCATATTCTATTAGCACCTCAGACATCGGTAGATGGTTGAACCTAAATTGAGCGGTTAGCCTTTAGCGGTTAGCTATTAGCTTAATGATTACAGAATGTTTTGCTATTACAAACTTTCACCCATTGGG
>MAXM01000247.1 GCA_001751015.1 Desulfobacterales bacterium C00003106 | reverse complement strand
AACTACAGAATGAAGGATGCCTAATTGGCGCTTTCTTTTGTCATTTTTGGACAAGTGTCTGGCCAGACATTGCCAATGAAAACCAAAGTGACCTGTCTTCTTGCGACAGCCACCGTGAAAAGAAATTAATTGCAGAAACGATGAATGCCATTGAAGGATTTGTCAATTTTGGATGTATCGCCACAGGCATATTACAAATTTTGTCCTTGAGCTTTCACGAATCAATATGGAAACAATATAACGGCTGGCTGAGAACTATTACTTCGCCTATTCCATCTGAGGAAACAGTGAAGTTCGTAATCCAGGAAGAGTTCTTCCATAATTTTCGCTCTTTCAAGTATACTGTGATTTATCGAATAATTATGTCAAAGATCAAAAAACCAAAAAATATCAGGCTGCCCATGGCAGCTTAGAGGTAACAAACTTTAGACTCTCAAGTTATTTATGTGAAGGTCTATATATACCTCAGGGACAACTATGAGCTGTGTTTAGACATGAAAGGCAACGATTGTGCAAAGGCGTGATCAGCAAGAAATCCTATGCGGTGAGGCAAAAAAAGCTTGACAAAAGAGTCTGTTTTCTGTATTTTTTTAGGAGTTTCTAAAATTGTTTTATTAACTCCAAATTGGTTGTGTGAACAATGGTAGGAGAATCAATAACACCTACGATGGAAGATTATCTGGAGGCGCTCTTTCTTCTTGAAAAGGAATTAAAGGCGGTCCGGGTGAAGGATATCGCCAAGCGCATGGGGGTCAAGCTTCCTACCGTGACAAGTATGTTGAATACGCTTGCCCGCCGGGGCCTGGTAAATCACGAAAAATACGAATATGTGGAATTGACCGACAAAGGATCAGAAATCGCAGAGGAGGTTGACCGATATCACAGAATCCTCCGGAGTTTTTTGACCGACGTATTGCATGTAGATGAAAAACAGGCGGATGAGGAGGCGTGCAAGATGGAGCACGCCATAAGCGCTGACACCTTGGACAGGTTTGTCAAGTTCATGGAGTTTATCGAGGTCTGTCCAAGAGGAGGCGCGGGATGGCTGGAATATTTTAACAAGTATTGCAGCGAGGGTCGCAAAGACAAAAAAGAGTGTCTGAAGCATATGAAGGAGTTTATGGATGAATTTGCAAAAAGCAAAGGAGCTCAAGGCAAACCAAAGAAAAGAAAAAAGAAGAAGGAGTGAAACACCCCGCCCCTGATTGACAGGGATTTTTTTTGTTGATAAAGTTAGACCATGCAAAGCTTAGTAGGCCTTACTAATACCTTTTTCAGGATAGAAAAGGCGGTTTTTGAAAAAAGATGGGGGCGTAGATGGAAACCGGAAAAAAGGCCGATCTGATCAGGATTATCGATAGCAGCACCAAGGACTTGCACAATCGGGTAGACATGCAGCGGCACATCCTGGCCACTGTCATAGACAAAAAAATAAAAAAGGCCGACATCTGTCCTGACTGTCTCTTCTCGGAGTGTCCGTACAAGAAAAAACTAAAGAGAGTCTTAACCGAGTCTATAGCTGTCCTGGAAGGCACAAAAAGGTCGTTCAAATCAAAAAAACTGGAGCTCTTGCGCAAGGATTTTATCCGGCTGCTGGCAGAAACCGATTAGGGTTATCCGGGAATACCTTCACAAAATCCGCCATCACCGTTCAGAGGTTCAGGATTCGTAAGTTACGACCCGTTCCCGTTCCTTATTTATTGTCAAGCCCTTATCTTGCTGAAATACAAGAGTGTTCCAGTTCCCTGATTCTGTTCCTGGCAAGCCTCTTAAAATCAGCGAGAAAAGAGGTTCTTATCCAGTTTCTATAATCAGCCCCCAATAGTTTAGGGCGGTTTCCAGAGAAATCACGGAAGGTTGATAAAGTGCATTAGCCAGGACAAAAAGCGAATATTTAGTATTAACAAGGGGATATAGATCACGGCGTAACCGCACTAAAATACCGTTTTCAACAAGTCTAAAAGCCGTTGTCCTGGCGCTTTGTCTGGTAATATTAAAGAGCTTGAAGAGATGAAAGGGTAAAAAAACGACTTTCCGTACTCAGCAATCTGGAAATATTATTTTTAGCCGTAGCAAGCTACGATTGCAGTTAATTAACAAAATTGTTAATTGTTTAATATCATATCCAATCTATTTGTTAAGCTCCTGCTTTTTTTGAGCCTTCCTCGCCTTTATCCTGTTTGCCTCGGGTGCAATACAAAAAAGTGACACCATTGAG
>MAXM01000246.1:16744-19238 GCA_001751015.1 Desulfobacterales bacterium C00003106 | reverse complement strand
GAATCCGCAAAGAGCTCCGTCAATCTGGCGATCGGCCTGATCGGGATCATGGCGCTGTGGCTCGGTCTTATGAAAGTGGCTGAAGCCGGGGGCTTGATGCGCCTTGTCGCACGCGCTATCCGTCCCGTCATGCACCGCCTTTTTCCTGATGTGCCAACCGATCATCCGGCTATGTCGGCCATGATTATGAATATGGCCGCCAATGCCCTCGGGCTTGGCAACGCCGCCACACCCATGGGAATCAAGGCAATGATGGAACTCGATCGTCTGAACCCCCACAAGGGAGAAGCCACCAATGCAATGTGTCTCTTTCTCGCGATCAATACATCGAGCGTCACAATCCTTCCGCTGGGCGTAATCGGTGTGCGGGCAGCCGCAGGCGCTGCGGAACCAGCCTCCATTCTTATCCCTTCACTTCTTGCAACGATCTTCTCAACCGCAATGGCCATCTGCGCCTCAAAGGCCTTTGTCCGCTTCAGTAGGCATAAAATACCCGTAGAAACAGCGGGCCAAGACACAGGAGACACGGAACAGCCCTCTCCCATGGTCTCTAACGAAGAAAAAGACAGCAATGAGGAACTTCACCCCCCCGGACGGTTCGGCAGGTGGACGGCCTTCCTGATCATCCTTGCCTTTGCAGGTGGAGCCGTATTTCGTTTAAGTTCCGGAACTGATTGGCAAGACCTGGCAAGAGAGATCCTTTCTTTCTGGCTGGTTCCTGCAATTATGTGCAGTCTTCTTCTGTTTGGATATCTTCGGGGTGTCAAGGTCTACGAGGTTGCTACGGCAGGCGCAAAGGAAGGGTTCCAGGTGGCAATAAAGATCATCCCGTTTCTAGTGATGATCCTGGTTGCCATTGGGATGTTTCGGGCCTCAGGCGCTTTTGACCTCATGGTATCAGCGGTTCAACCGCTCACATCGATGATCGGTATGCCGGCCGATGCCCTTCCCATGGCCTTTATGCGGCCTCTTTCCGGCTCCGGGGCGTTTGGAATCATGAGTGAGGTGGTGAGTCGCGCGCCGGACAGCTTCTCATCCTTTCTCGTCTCCACAATGCAGGGTTCCACGGAAACCACTTTCTACGTCCTGGCGGTATATTTCGGCGCCGTGGGCGTGGTTCGGAGTCGACACGCAGTAGCTGCCGCCCTGCTTGCAGATGCAACAGGAATTATCATGGCTCTCGTATTGTGCCACATGATGTTTTGACCTAAATTGAGCTATTAGCTTTTAGCTTTGAAAAATCAACGTATTTCGTCTCCGTTCCTTAGAAGCTGTAAAAGGTCGACAGCGTGTAACGCATGCCTTCATCTGTATGCTCAAACCGTTCGGTGTTCACGTACACGACTTCGGCCCCGACCTTTATTCCTTCGGTGAGCTGATACCAGCTATTTACAAAGGCCTGTTGGTTTTGGGTGAACTGCCTGGCATTCAGATTTCCTTCCATACCTTTCATGTCATCATTCTTGGGATCGTCAATGCCGTATCCAACAGCAAGTCTCACCTTGTCGGTGACATTTGCAGTGAGACTGACAAAGCCGCCCATTGCTTCTATTGCCTTGGGATTATTCGGATCTGTATCATTTACGCCCATGTCATAGCGAAGGAAATCCTTGTCCAGGCCTTCACCCCAGAACCCTTCTGCCTTGAGCCCGACCGGACCTAAACTCAGCTTGAGTTCCAATGCGACAAGGGATCGATCTATGTCTTTGCCGGTATGTATGTCCTTCCCATCAGCAGCAGTATACCGGTACTCATTGCTTTGATAACCACCGCCTGCGGCAACAAAACCGGTTTCCCCTAAATTATAAGCAACCCTTGCCAGCGCCCACGGCATCCTCTCAGCGCTGTCCGTATCAATGCGACGGTGCATCATGGCGGAGACAAGGAGCTCCGTATTACCCAATTGCTGACGCACAGTAACCTGCGGTATCCGCCACCACAAGTTGCCTGCGGCGGTCAGAACGCCGAAATCCACGGTATCCGGACTCAGTTGAGCCACAGGGGTCCAGTCCTGGCCGACAAGAACGTTTGTGTCCGTCGCGCTGTTCGCCATATCTACATACCCGAGGCGCATCCGGGGAATCAGGTTGTCGCCGTTATTATCCCCGTAAAAATCGATCTCAAAACGACCCTTTCCTGTCCAGTTGCCGGTGGCGTGGCTTGCCTCAAATCCGAAACGCGTATCGCGGGGGTTGAAGTTCACTGAATCAGTTGTCCCATCTTTTTTTACGCATCCGATAAAGTCATTGTATTTCTCGAATTCCGCAGTGTCGTAATTGAGATCGACCTTGACACGTCCGTACAGGCGCATATCATACTTGGACCAGACACTCTCTTCCCTGGCTTTGTCCGCCTTCAGATCCTCAATCTCCTTTTCCATGCGGTCCAAACGTTCTGCATCTGTTTCCGCCAGAGCAGAACCTGTTGTCAGCAAAAAGAAAACCGTCATAACCGCCGCAATCAACTTACACGTCTTCATACCTTGCTCCTTTCC
>MAXM01000246.1:9460-16635 GCA_001751015.1 Desulfobacterales bacterium C00003106 | reverse complement strand
AACTTTTGTGATTTGAGATCGAATAAATTTGACCCAAATCTATGCGCCTACCTGGGGAAGTTATTTCGTCCACGTTCCTATGCATAATTAATAAAGGTTATCTCATACTAGATGGAAATGCAAATTATGTGGTGATCGTTCCGAAATACCGGGAAAAAAAGTTGTTGGGGAAGTGTTGAAAACGTGTAGAGTGTCACGTCGTGCATAACATGTCGCAATACCACACTTTATTGCAAAAACGAGCAAAAACTACATGTATTGTCAGACACTTGATGCATGACGCGACACTATGGAACGGGGACGAAATAATTATCTGAATGTCTATAGCTATTCGGCAAATATTCGCATTAAATCATTGTAAATCACATACGTCATCATGAGACCAAGCAGAAATACCCCTGCGCGCTGTGCATGCTCTCGTATCTTTGCGCTCACAGGTCTTCGGGTTATTACCTCAACAAGAAAAAAGGCAAGATGCCCGCCGTCCAGTACGGGGATAGGAAGAAGATTCAAGAGACCGAGTTGTATGCTCAAGAAGGCAACAAAAAAGATGAGACTTGCGGCCCCGGCCTTTGCCTGCTGGCCTGCCATCTGGGCTATCATGATGGGGCCCCCAATGGTCTTGGCTGAGACCTTTCCCTGGATCATTTTGGCGATACTCAGAAAGGTGAGTCTTGATATCTCCCACGTCCGGAACAGGCTTTCTCCAAATGCCTGGAAGAGATTCAGGTCTTTTACCATAACTCGTCCGGAAGGCGTGACTCCGACAACATATCGATTGATCTCTTCGCCGAAGAGATTCTGCGAAGGAGCAATCTCCGGCAGGATATCGAGATAGACGATCTCCTTTTCACGGTGCACCTCAAGGCCCAGCGGCGCCCCCTCGCTTTCCTTGATGAGATCCGCCATATCTTCCCAGCTTTCAACAGGGGCTCCGTTGATCGAAGCAATCAGATCGTTCGGCTGAAGACCGGCCTTTTCCGCTGGACGTCCCTCCTGGATGGTCCCTATCTCCGGCAAGAGAACAGGAACGCCGGAGGTCGAAAAAAAGGCGAAAAAGATGAGAATCGCCAGAACGAGGTTAAAGACAGGTCCTGCTGCAACAATAAGCATCCGCCGTCCCACGCTCTTTTCGGAAAAGGATATCTCCTTTTCATCTTCCGAGATTTCCGCGTTTGGGGATTCACCCACCATCTTGATATACCCTCCGAGGGGGATGGCCGATATGAGATATTCCGTCATACCTATCTTTTTCCCCACGATTTTTGGGCCGAATCCGAGTGAGAATTTCTCCACACCCACTCCAACCAGTTTGGCCACTATGAAGTGTCCGAACTCGTGAACAAATATCAGGATACCAAGAACCACAACAAAGGAAATTATGTCTGTACTCATGAAATTTGCCCTATAGTATACTCTCGTGCCCAAGCGTCCGCAGAAAGTATGTCGAAAAGCGTGGGATCGGACACTAAGCGATGGGAGGCCATGGTCTTTTCAACCACGTCCGCGATTTGCAACAGATTGATACGGTGATCCAGAAACGCCGCCACAGCGGCCTCATTGGCGGCATTCAGAACAGACGGCGCTGTCCCGCCTCTCTTGCACGCATCAAAAGCAAGACCAAGGCACGGGAACCTTGCAAGGTCCGGTTTCATGAAACGAAGTTGTCCCAACTCAAAAAAATCAGGCGCGCCCACCTCAAGCGGGAGACGCTCCGGATATGTCAGGGCATACGCGATCGGTATCCGCATGTCCGGCACTCCGAGTTGAGCAATGACAGAACCATCGCAGTACTCCACCATTGAATGAACAATGCTTTCGGGATGCACATGAACATCGATAAGCTCTTCAGAGACGTCAAAGAGCCATCTTGCTTCAATCACTTCAAGTCCTTTGTTCATGAGGGTCGCGGAATCAATACTGATCTTGGCCCCCATGGACCATGTAGGGTGCTTGAGCGCGTCTTCCGGTCTGATCGAAGCAAAATCGTCGGCAGGGAGATCCAGAAACGGCCCGCCGGACGCCGTCAGGATGATTCTTCGAACATCCTCTTTCCTGTGACCCAGCATGGACTGAAAGATGGCGCTGTGTTCGCTGTCGATAGGTATGATCTCGACGTTATTGCTGCGAGCCGCCTGCATCATCAATTCCCCGGACATCACCAGAGATTCCTTGTTCGCCAGGGCCACGTCCTTGCCGGCATAAATCGCTGCAAAGGTCGGAATAAGGCCTGATGAGCCCACCATGGCGGAAACCAGCATGTCAGTTGCGGGCAAAGTCGCTGCCTGATTATATCCTTCGTAACCATAGACGATCTCCGTTGCCATCTTCGGCATCAGCCTTTCTCTCAAAAGGTCGGCATGTTCCGCATCGCGGACCACCGCGCATTTCGGATTGAAACGCCTGATCTGTTCCGCGAGCAGATCAATACTTGTTGCCGCCGCAAGGGCCTCCACAGCAAACCGCTCGGGGAACATGGCCACGATCTCCAGGACATTGGTTCCTATGGAACCGGTAGATCCGAGGATGGAAAGATGTTTTACCTTATTATCCATATCTTATAATAATACACTATAGGGGAAGCAAACAATAGAGAATCGATTCTGTCCAGAATACCGCCATGACCGGGAAGAAGACGGCCTGAATCTTTTACATTCATCGATCTTTTGATCATCGATTCTACGAGATCACCGATCTGTCCTGATATTGCCACGCAAAATGTCAGCAAAATCAGATGGGTCCACGCAACATCCATCAGAAAAAAGACCTTGAAAAAGAGCCCCACAGACAGGGCCCCGGTCAATCCGCCTGCGGCGCCCTCCCATGTCTTGTTCGGGCTTATGCGGGGATAGAGTTTGTGTCGCCCGGCATAGGTCCCGGCATAATAGGCGCAGGTATCAAGGGCAAACACCACAAAAAGCACAAAAAAGATCCATACACTACCGTCTGCCTGATTTCGGAGAAGGATCAGATGAGACAAGAGAAACGGAATGTATATTACCCCGCATACAGTACGGGTCAGGATATCAGAAGCTGTATCTCCTTTTTTGAGCAAAAAGAGACACAGGGTGCAGATCCCTATAAAACAGACTGCGGTAATGCCGGAGACCGCCTCAAGACCATAAAGGCATGAACCGACCAGCAAGAGGCATCCTGATGCAAGCCCTGCCCCCTCCAGGATTTTCTGTCCGCCGGTCAAGACCATCGCGTAGTATTCCCTAAGACCGAGCAGAGCGATTATGACGACGAACAATGCAAACGCCCAAGTCCCGCCATAGCCAACCAGAACAAGGAGAAACGGAAGGGCGCAAAGCGCTGTAATCCATCGTTTCAGGTGCAAGACTCTTCCTTCTGCTCCGTTGTCATTCCAAATCTTCTTTCCCGTTTCCGGTAATGGCGCACGGCTTCGAGCAGGGCTTCCTTTCGGAAATCCGGCCACAGGATATCGGTTATGTATATCTCGGAATATGCGATCTGCCAGAGAAGAAAGTTGCTTATCCTCATCTCTCCGCTCGTGCGGATCAGAAGATCAGGGTCCGGCATACCCTTTGTGTAAAGATATTCGGAAAAGAGATCCGGTGTCAGATCATCGGGCGCAAGTAATCCGTTCTGAACATCTGCGGCGGCTTTTTGAACGGCAAGGACGATTTCGTCCCGGCTTCCGTAGCTCAGCGCAAGATTCAAGACCATCCCTTTGTTGTGGGAAGTCGCCGCCATGGTATCTCTGATGACGGCCTGAACGTCTCCCGGCATCCGCTCGATCTGGCCTATGGCGTTGAAGCGGATCTTGTTTGCGAGCATCTCATTGAGTTCGGATATAAGAAACCGTTTCAGGATAGCCATCAAGGATTTGACTTCGTATTTCGGACGCCGCCAGTTTTCCGTGGAAAAGGCATAGAGGGTAAGGACCTCAATGCCGATTTCCCGGCAGGTCCGGACAATGACACGGACCGATTCGGTTCCCTCCTCATGCCCCTTTACACGGTTTAACAAACGCTTCTTGGCCCAGCGGCCATTGCCATCCATTATGATGGCAATGTGGCGGGGAAGTTCCGGAGAGATGGAATTAGAACTCAAGGACTTCCTTTTCTTTTTTGCTCCCGACTTTGTCGGCCGTTTCTATATAGTCGTCTGTGATCTTTTGAACCTTTTCCTGAGCCTTGAACATCCCGTCTTCCGAGATATCGCCTTCTTTTTTCAGGTCTTTGAGCTGTTCATTGCTCTCTCTCCTGGTGTTGCGAATGCCGACCTTATAGGATTCCACTATCTTGCGGACCACTTTTACGAGATCCTTGCGGCGGTCTTCGGTAAGGGGGGGGATCGCGATGCGGATTATCTTCCCGTCATTCATTGGAGTCAGGCCGAGTTCGGATTTCAGTATCGCCTTTTCGATTGCGCCGATAACCGTATTGTCCCATGGTTGAAGCGTAATCAAACGGCTTTCCGGGACGGCAAGGGAAGCAACCTGATTCAGGGGGGTCGGGGTTCCGTAATAGTCTACTTTTATTCCGTCCAGAATGGAGAGAGAAGCCCTTCCTGTTCGCAGCTTTGTGAGTTCCTGTTTCAGGGCTTCAATCTTCTTGTTCATGCCTTGTCTTGTATCTTCAAGTACTGTCTCAATCATCTTTCAGCTCCTCGAACACGGGTCCCGATCGTTTCACCACAAACGACCTTCTTCGTATTCCCTTCTTTTCTCAAATCAAAGACAATTATCGGAAGATGATTCGTCATAGCGAGAGATATGGCCGTAGAATCCATAACCTTCAGGTTCTTTTGAAGAACATCAAGGTAGGTGATATTATACAGCTTCTTTGCATCCTTGTTCTTGAGAGGATCTGCGTCGTAGATACCATCTACCCTGGTTCCCTTGAGCAAAACCTCGGCATGGATCTCATTACCCCTGAGGGCCGCGGCGGTATCCGTTGTGAAATAGGGATTCCCTGTGCCTGCGGCAAAGATCACCACTCTTCCCTTTTCCAGATGTCGGACAGCACGCCGGAGGATGAACGTCTCAGCCACCTCCCGCATCTCAATAGCCGACTGGACCCTTGTTGCCACCCTCTGTTTTTCAAGGGCGTCCTGAAGGGCGAGGCTGTTGATTACCGTTGCAAGCATACCCATATTGTCGGCCGAGGCCCGGTCCATTCCAAAGGAGCTGGCGGCAACGCCTCGAAAAATATTTCCGCCACCTATTACAACGGCAATCTGCACACCAAGATCATGCACGGAACGGATCTCCCTTGCCACATATTCGATCATGCCGGGATTGATGCCGAACTTCTGATCACCAAGAAGCGCCTCGCCGCTGAGTTTGAGAAGTATCCTCTTGTATCTTGAAATAGCCATTTCGTCTACGTTCCGACCTGATAACGTACAAAATGGTTTATGGCAATGCTTTCGCCTGTTTTGGCTACCAATTCATTCAGATAGTCCTGAATCGTGATCTCCGGGTTTTTTACATATTTCTGGTTGAGAAGGCACGATTCCTCGAGGAATTTCTTCAACTTTCCCTCGGCTATTTTGTCAATTATGTTATCGGGCTTACCCATTTCCCGTGCCTGTCCCCGATAGATCTCCATTTCCCGTGCCTTGATCTCGTCCGGGATATCGTCTTGTCTGATCCCCATCGGATCCGTGGCCGCGATGTGCATTGCCAGATCCTTTACAAAGCCGATAAAGTCATCTGTCTTGGCGACAAAATCGGTTTCGCAGTTGACCTCAACAAGAACTCCTATCTGCGCCCCGGCGTGTATATACGACTGGATAACGCCTTGAGATGTGACGCGTCCCGCACGTTTCTGCGCCTTTGCAAGACCTTTCTTGCGCAGAAAATCAAGAGCCTTTTGCATATCTCCTTCGGTCTCTTTCAACGCATCCTTGCAGTCCATTATCCCGGAGCCGGTCTGGTCCCGGAGTTCCTTTACCATTGCTGCGGTAATTTCCACTATTCTCTTTCCTCTCTATAGACTTTCAGATAATTNNATTATTTAGGTGAAAGTCTATATCTATTCCGCCTTGACCTCAACAGCGTCAGGCTCTTTAGTCTCTTCTTTTATGATTTCCACAACCGGTCCTTTAGAGCCATCTGCTGCCGCCACGGTTTCGGCTGCCTTCTTAGATACGCGGCCTTTGGCCTCTCCAACTGTTTCTTCGGCGATCTCATCCTTGTCGGCCTCTGCCTGAATCCGTTCTTCAAAGCGTTTCCGTCCCTCGATACAAGCATCTGCAATGCGTACGGAGAAAAGCCTTATCGCGCGGATCGCGTCATCATTTCCGGGAATAACATAGTCTATCATGTCAGGATCACAATTCGTATCCACAACGGCTACAGTGGGAATTTTCAGGCGGCGGGCCTCATGCACCGCGATATTTTCCTTTTTGATGTCCACCACAAAAAGCGCGCCTGGAAGTTCCGTCATATTACGAATCCCGCCCAGGTTCCTGTCAAGCTTGGCCCACTGTTTGTCGAGTTGCAGGATCTCCTTTTTGGGGAAACGATTGATCGAACCATCCGCCTTCATTTTGGTCAGGTCATTCAGCCGGTCGATCCTTTTCTTGATGGTTTGAAAGTTTGTCAGGGTGCCGCCAAGCCAGCGGTTGTTAATGTAGAACATCTCGCAACGGTTTGCCTCTTCGTCTATCGAATCGCGGGCCTGTTTCTTGGTCCCCACAAAAAGAACAGACTTTCCCTCTGAAACAGTTTTCACGATCACCCTGTAGGCGGCGTCAAACATGCGCATGGTCTTCTGCAGATCAATGATATAGATGCCGTTGCGGGGTGCAAAGATATACTTCTTCATTTTGGGGTTCCAGCGACGAGTCTGATGCCCGAAGTGGACCCCGGCTTCAAGGAGCTCTTTCATGGTAATGTATGCCATCTTATTTCCCTTTCCTGGTTTGTCCTCCGTCTCTGTCATACCTGCTTCCTACCTGTCAAACAGGCACCGGGAAACAGGACAAAAGACGTGTGAATTATGCAAAAATGTTCAAACTCATATAACTACCATACGAGACTATGATTTGCAACAGAAATTAATCGTAACAGTTCAACCTGAGTTGAGCCAAAATACTTTTCGTTCAGGCATTAAGGGCTCGACAAAAAATAACTTAGCATTTTTGCATCCCGACTTCACCATATCTTTAACCGATCTTCAATCGCAAAAGTCCTCGAAATA
>MAXM01000246.1:7858-9437 GCA_001751015.1 Desulfobacterales bacterium C00003106 | reverse complement strand
TTATTTTTTTGCCGAGCCCTAATTACCGCCGGAGCGCTTGACAATAAAAAAGAAGATGGTAATGTATGTAAAGGGCGATTAGCTCAGAGGATAGAGCACAAGCCTCCGGAGCTTGGTGTCGCGGGTTCGACTCCCGCATCGCCCTCCATATCTTCCCGTCACGGCATCTTCCGATCCTTCCGGCCTTTGCAGATCCGCAATATCACTTGCTCCAGAACTATCACGGGTGATCTGGGCGACGTTTTCAGATCGCTGTCCGCATTAACAAGGAAAGATATTGCGTGGAGGAGCTCCGCCAATTCGAACTTTTCCGCCTGCAAAAAGGTATTATACAGGACAAAAGGATGGGATTTGGCCATGAATCCATCTGCGGCTCTCTTTTTGATCTCAGGGCAGACGATACTTTGAAAGGCCGGATATCTCATGCCCGGATTCCATGTCCGGCCTGAATCGTTATGGACAAAATCCCTGGCCAGGATCAGCTTGCGCACGTGGGTTGCAATTGAGGCGAGGATCTGGAGAGGATGGCAATCGTTTTCCAGCAGGTTATGCAGTACTGCTATCGACTCTGTTGCGTCTTTTTTCCCTATCAGATTCCCCAGTTCATAAAGCGGGTCTTCCCTGGTCCGCTCTGATACCTTCCCGACATCCAGAGCTGTTATCTTTTTTCGTTTGCCGGCGTAATCTATGAGTTTCTCCAACTCGCCCGCAAAACGACGCAGATCATATCCGGTCCTGTCAAGCAATGCAGAAAGAGCGGCATGATCCATCGATTTTCCCTGCTTTTTCAGGATCGCTTCTGTTTTCAGTCGAAAAAGATCAAACTGGCGTTTTCGGTCTGCTTTGCCCGTCCCTGAAGGGATGGAGCAGTCAATAACAGTTCCGATCTTCTCAATGGTCTTAAAAAGCGTGCGCCTCTTGTCCACAAACGACGTGGTCAGGACAAGAATATTCTTTGCGGGAAGCCCTTTTTTCAGCAATTCCTCGAGTATCAGAGAGTCGTCCTCCACAGATGGCAGGCAGACATCGTGGTCAAGGGCATATCTGACCACATCATCGATCCAACCGAGCTTTTCGGAATCCCTGTCGAATCCAAAACGCTTGCGCCACTCGCTATCAGAGATATTCCGCCAGGCCCCGCCTGTTACGTCTTCCAAGGACCATCCGGTGAGCGCCAGCGCCTGAAGGAAATCGAGCGCCGCCTTGCGGTATTTCTTTTCGTCAAAGGCAGTCAAGGATCTTGTAAGGATGGCTCCGGCATCCTTTTTTGACACGAATATCCTTGATTCCCGGACTGCCACAACCTTCCGGGCCGGGATCATCGGAAATGTGTTGAGCTCTTCAATCGTATCATGAACATTCTCGGAGTGTCCTTCAATAACCTCATAGTTCAACACACGGTCGCTTCTCGGAATCAGACAGTCTGTTATCGCCTTAAAAACCGATTTATACAAAAACTCATCGCCATAAAGGAGATATACCGGTGAGACATTCCCTTTCCTTATGGCGTCAAGGAGCTCTTCCACCTTACTATGATTGATCCTGGCCATGTTTATACCTAAGTTGAGCGATCAGCCTT
>MAXM01000246.1:3434-7853 GCA_001751015.1 Desulfobacterales bacterium C00003106 | reverse complement strand
CCATCTATCTCTTATCATGCCGACTTCATTACGCAAAGAATGGGAATTCCTATACTATCGAGCTACATATCACGGCAGATGGAAAGAGTGCAAGAGGAGAAAATAGGGATTACGCCTTGAGAGGAAGAAAAAGAGGAGAGGATGATCTCATTTGACCGATCACCCTCCCCTCTTCATTTACGGTTCAGATTGGTTTTCCTCAACCATCTGTCAGTTGATTCTACCATCGTCCGTCTATCAGCTATTCATCTGCAGGTGCAGCTTCTTCAACGATCTCTTCAGCAGGAGCAACTTCTTCAACAACCATCTCTTCAGCAGGAGCAGCTTCTTCAGCAGGAGCCATCTCTTCCGCCGGCACAGCCATTACGTCAGTTTCTGCCGACTCAGTAGACGCTTCCTCCTTGCAACCCACCAGACCAAAACAGATTAATCCTGCAAGACATACACATACAATAAGTCGTTTCATCTTTTTCACCTACCTTTCCTTGAATTGAATAACTTCCTTTCATTGCGATTCTTTTTCTACAACCACACATGTCACCATATCACCATATCACCTAAAGGTCAACATCTTCGCAAGGGACATGCCAAACACTTCTCAATTGATTTAACCCCTTGATTTTAAGTAAGGTTTTGTATGAATGAAAGAAGTCGGAATAAGAGTTTGTAGGAATGGTGCTACACAGCGTGAAGCGCAAGATATTGCTTATGACGCAACTATCTGTTAATCCAATATATTTTAGATGTAGGTTATTTAATACGCTTCACCTGAAAAAGGAAGGAAGACTCACAACACCGGTCAATCTCCAGACCACATATAGCCGGATGCCTCTTCACCCAATATCATCGACACTGACTTTTCATAAGCCTCTTTGCCGGAGATCCCGCTTCCCTGCATCATCTTCATGGCATACCTTGCCATATTTATCCCGTCACGCACGGTGTAGACCTCGTCTGCGGCGTGTGCCCGCTGGAGAAAATCGACAACGTATTCCAGGATCTCATTTTTTCCGAAAGGAAGGTTCTCCTTTAAGATCAGAATCTCGTCTTCACGTTCGGGGAAATCGATAAAAATCTGTGGCTGTAATCTTGAATGAATATACTCGGGCAGTTCATATGTGGAGGCATCATCGTTCATGGTGACGGCAAACCGGAAATCCGGATGGGCCCGCACCGTGAGACCGCAGATAATCGACTCAACATACCGCCGGTCGTCGAGCAAAGGCGCAAGCGATGCCCACGATTTTTCGCTCATCCGGTTCCCTTCATCCAGGATACATACTCCTCCCCGGATCATGGCGGTCACCATGGAAGAAGCGGCATATTTGATGGCTCCGTCTCCGCCTATTACCGGGGTGATGATAAGATCTTCGGGCCGCGTATCCATGGTGGCCTGAAAGAGATAGACCTCACGCCCCAGTCGACGCGCCGCCGCATAGCCGAGCGTGGTCTTGCCCACACCCGGTTTTCCGATAAGCCTCGGATTAAAAGGGATATCCTTTTCGTCAATAACCATCCAGGCGGCAAGCACCTGCTCGATGAGATCCCCCTGCCCCACCCAGCGCAGCGGAAGATCCGCTCGCCGGGCAAGCATGAGAGGAATGCCGTCAATGGTATGCGTATTGGCAGAATCTGATGAAGCCATGTAACACACTGTACCCTATTTCTTTGCAAATATGTCAGCCGGCAGGAAATGGTGTGCCCCTTCTACCACAGGAACCCCGGCCTTTGCCTTGACTTTCTCAATTATGCTCTCTTTATATGGACAGTTGTTCATCAGACACGTGCCGATATGCACGACATCGATGCCCTCGCCAAAAGGGGCCATCCACGTCTTTAGCTGAGCCATACGCACAACCACTGATGCTCCGGGACATCCCCCGCACTCTATGATCCCCGCTATCATGGCGGGATCATCCTTATATCTTTCGAACTCGCCGTTCTTTCTCTCCATCCCCATCAGACAACGCTGACATGCGATACATGCCTTGTCCCTGATGAGCGCACACGCCAGAATCATGATCCTCTTTTTTTCTTCTTCAACCATCTCATCCTCCTATTTATATGGTGTTTCAGACATTTCGGCGTCCTAATTTGGCGCGGATTCAATCGGGTGCAGTTATTCTCATCTCCCGAAAAATGATAAATATTGCAGTCTATCCACCAGTTACAATCAATTTATCATTATGCCAGACATAAACAGACAATTCAACCCATAAATAGTCAGGCCGGTGACCCATCCTGCTTCTCCGACCGGCTACTCCTTATTTTATCAAAAAAGGTCCTTACGGTATCGAGTTCCTCTGTGCGCAGGCAGGACGGAAGGGCATCGATGAAAAAACGGCCGTAACCCTTTGTGTGGACCCTGGGATCCAAGACAGCGACCATCCCTGCATCCGCTTTTGTCCGTATCAGCCTCCCGAACCCCTGTTTGAAAAGGATGACGGCCTGTGGCACCTGATATGTCATGAAAGGGTTTTTCCTTGCCTTTCGAATCTCTTCTAATCTTGCCTCAGTTACAGGATCGTCGGGCACCGCAAAGGGAAGCTTGGTAATCACCACGCACTCCAGGGCCTTTCCCGGCACATCGATTCCCTGCCAGAAACTGGATGTCCCGAAAAGGACCGGGTTTTGGGCCTGTTTAAACCTTTCGAGCAAGGCAAAACGGGGCATGTCGCCCTGTTTCAGAAGCGTCATATCAGAAAGTGTGCCGCAAAGCGCGTCATACGTGCTGTTGAGCAGATGATAGCTCGTAAAAAGGACAAAGGCCCTCCCTCCGCAAGCACGAAGGAGGTCTCTTGCGATCTCGGGGACTCTTTCAGTGAATTTCTGATTCTCAAGGCCCGGATCAGGCATGTCTCTAACGCTGTATAGCAATGCCTGATGTTGATAATCAAAAGAGGAGTCGACCCTTAATTCATCTCCGTTTTCGACCCCGACCCGTCTTTTGAAGAATTCAAAAGAACCGGCTACGGAGAGGGTCGCTGATGTCAGAATGACCGGGAATGTCTCTTCAAATATTGCTTCTTTCAGGATCGATGCGACCTTTATGGGGACCATCTTCGCAGCTACCCGCTGTCCCCTCCTCGGCCTTTCCCGGATATCAACCCAGTACACGTGATCTCCAAGGGCCTGGGTCAAAAATATTTCAAGGTCGTTTCCGATCTCTATGCACCGTCTGCGCTCCGCATCGAGTTCTGCAAGGATTTCCTCATCCCTGATTTCGTCTGTAAGTCTTCCGATGACGCCGTAGAATTCTCTCAAGGGCTCGACCAGGCTGTTCGGCACAAAGTCTTTTGCGCGAATTCTGTGTGTGCCGGGTCTTGCTTCCAGCTTCAGCAGGATCTCTCCAAAAAACCGGTTTTGACCGGCATTGACCCTCTCGATCGCTGTATGCACTTCGCCGGAAAGGCGCTCAGAGACCTTTGCATAGGGGAGAAGACCCTTTTGCGTCCTCGGGTTATATATCTTGTCGCACAGGAACTTGAGCCGGAAATTCGAGACCTCTCTTCCGAGATAGTTGGTCGCCACATCCTCGATCAGATGAGCCTCATCAAATACGATAGAGTCATATCTCGGAAGCACACGATAGCCCGAAGCGATATTTGCAAAAAAAAGATGGTGGTTTATGACGAGTATCTGCGCCTGGTGGGCCTTTTTTCGGGCCCGGGTGTAGAAACATCCTTCAAGATGGGGGCATTTTTTCCCCATGCAAAGGTCTGTTTCGCGGCATATTTCGCTCCAGATAGCCCATGGGACCTCGAATGCGAGTTCAGACCGCATCCCGTTTTTTGTAGTCCGGGACCACTCAAGCACCTTGTCGAGGTTGAGGATCTTTTCCTTGGTGTCAAACAGCCCTGTATCGACCGTCCGGTAAAGCCTTCGCAAACACAGATAGTTTTCGCTCCCCATGAAGAGCATGTATCTGAAATCGATCCCAAGGACCTTTTCCAAAAATGGAAGGTCTTTTCGCACCAACTGTTCCTGGAGGGTCTTGGTGTAAGTCGAAACAAGGACCCTTTCCTGTTTCTCTTTTGTCCTCAGTATAAAAGGGATCAGGTACGCAAGGCTCTTTCCCACACCGGTCCCTGCTTCGACTACGAGGTGCCGCTTTTCTTTGATTGCGCGGGCCACCGCCTCTGCCATTGCGATCTGTTCATGGCGCGTCTCGTACGACTCAAGATGCCTTGACAGAAGCCCTCCCGCAACCATTATGGATTGGATATCCGATTTCATATTCCGCAGGCAAGGTATCAAAAAACCAGGAATATGTAAATCCTTCTTATACCTAAAGTGAGCGGTTCGGGGTTCGGGGTTCGGGGTTCAAAGGTTATAATCTGTTGATATTCTTAACTTTTCAACTTGTTTTCCTTTTACTAACAACCAGTTAGGTCGTTTCAACCCGGAACCGTGAACGCT
>MAXM01000246.1:0-3319 GCA_001751015.1 Desulfobacterales bacterium C00003106 | reverse complement strand
GAAAGATTCTTCCTTTTTCTGCCAATAGACGTTTTGTAGAGGATCTTGATTGCCGGTGTGCTGATCAACATTGCGGCACATGGTTCCACCTTTACCTTTATGCTGTATTTCTTGAACAGGTCATCCTTTTTTCTTGACAGCTCATCCGGAAGGAGTTCAATTTTTTCTTTCCTGTCCTTGATCAGTTGGTCTGAGAGACCCGGCCTTTCAAGCGCTTTTTCCATCTCCATTTTCAGGCTGGCATAATACTCTTCGAGACTTCTCACATCCCGCCTGAACCTTCTGTTCATACTTTCCTGAAAAGGACCTGTTTCCTTTTTAATGCTCTCTTTTGTCTGTATCCTTACCCAGTTCATGATCTGCCCGATCTGTTTGTCTCCCCACGCGACCCCTTTCCCCTCTGCCTTGAAATCCCTCGCTGCGAGAGAAAGCATCTCGGCCATCTCCGGGACAAAGGCGCCTGTTTCAAGATTAAATATCAGCCTGCAAAGCCCCTCCTTTTGTTCATCGCTCTGGGCCATATACCGGCACGTTAGAAAAAGATATCCGGTCTTGATTTTTGCCGTGCTTTCCACCGTCCCCACGGACCCGTGGAAATCGAGGTCTTCTCTGATCAGTCTCCCAAAACCCGCGCTTTTCAAGTAGTCAAACCGAAGCTGACATGCCAGCAGCGGGACACGGCCACATGCGGCATTGACCATTTTCTCAAGAAGTTGGGAGCCGTAATTGATGAAATATGCATCCCCGGCCCCATGACCGGTATCGGGGCCTGAGCCCCTGTTGATGTGAATATATTCAGGTGTTTCAAGCAATCCGGACAGGTCTCCGGGCAGGAGCGCATCGAATCCCTTGTTCATCCCTTCCAGCACCGCCCCGTTGGCTTCAAGGAACCGGCGGATAAAACGCTCCAGCTCTTGATCAGGCTCAAAGCTCATAGTTTTCCCCAAAGAGTTTTTCGTCCAGTTCTTTGGACTTCTGATAAAGGGTTTTGGATCTCTTCAGCCGGGTTCCCAGTTGACTGAAAGACTCCTTCCTTTCTTTTTCAGAGGATGAATTGACCCATATATCATAGACCATCTCGGAGAACTCCTGCTCGCCCCTGATTCTTCCCATGATCATGTCTATTTCGCCGATCACCATTTCAAACATATTGATCTTTTTGTCCAGCACTTCAAGAATAAAGTCCTCTACGCTGCCCGCGGCGCACAGGTTGTAAATTGTCACTTCCTTTTCCTGCCCGATACGATGGATACGTCCGATCCGCTGTTCGATCTTCATTGGATTCCAGGGAAGGTCATAGTTGACCATCTGGTGGCAAAACTGGAGATTACGGCCCTCGCCTCCGATCTCCGTAGTCAGCAGAATGTCTTTATCTTCTCTGAAACTCCTGATCTGTTCATCCTTTTTCCGATTGTCCATGCGGCCGTGGAAAAGGGCGTGGGCAACACCCTCCCACGAGAGAAAATCAGATATTTGATCCAGGGTGCCAAGGTACTTGACAAAGATGATCATTTTCCCCGGAGATGATCGTATCAGCTTAAGCAGAAGCCTGTTTTTGCGGGTATCGTCCAGGGAGCGGCACAGGTTATTGATAGCATGAAGCTCCTTTTCCTGTTCAAAAAGGAGGCCTTTTTTTTCGAGGATGCGGGAGAGAGTGAGGCTGACCGCACGAGGAGAAGACCCGGCTTCTTCCAACAGATTCCTAAGCAGCAGCCTGTTGCCCGGGCCTTTTGTCTTGTTGACATTTTTAGCAAAACCGGAGATTCTCTCGTAGAGTTCCTTTTCCTGCTTACCGGAATCGACCTTGATGGTCTGAGCGAATCGTGGAGGTATATCAAGCCTTGCCAGCGCCCTGGTATTTCGGATCATCACCTGACCAAGAAGTTCTTTGAGCTTGCCTCGGTTTTGAGGGTCTGTCGGGTCCCCGCGCGTCATGAACTCCTTGCGAAATTCCGAGGCTGTCTTGAGCTGGCCCGGCTTTAGAAGCGTAACGAGATTATAGAGTTCCATCAGGTTGTTTTCCACAGGCGTGGCCGTAAGTAGAAGCAGAAACCTCTTTTTCAGGGCATTGACGAGTTTCCAGTTGAGGGTGTTGCGGTTCTTGAGGTGATGGGCCTCATCCACAATCACCATGTCATATTCTCTTCCCGTCACTATGGGAAAATTATTCTTTGACTTCGCAAGATTGATGGATGCCAGGATAATGGGTTCTTCCCAGAAAGAAGCCCCTTTTGTGCGATAATCCGGGTCATCCGTAGAAGGAATAGCGAGCCTGAATTTCGTTTTCAATTCTTCCTGCCACTGGCTGACAAGCGGGGTCGGCGTGAGAATCAAGGCGTTCTTAACCATGCCCCGTCGAACATATTCCGTAAATACTATCAATGCCTCTATGGTCTTGCCCAGGCCCACCTCATCCGACAGCAGCGCACGGCCACGAAAGCCTTTCAGCACCTTTCTCGCAGTCTCCTCCTGATACCATAATGAACGAACATCCTGAAGGTTGGCAAGAGAGATGAGATTATCAAATGTATCCTCAAAACGTATCCGATAGCCTTGAAGGGCAAGTTCATACTGCTCCGGAGAGGCAAATTCCCCACGGGACAGAGCGGATTTGAATGCAGGTGAATCCAGATGAATGGATACCGGTATCTCCGGCAGTTGCGGTGTATTGACACGAGATTCAGGGACTCTCTTCTCCCCGGAACGGTCTGAAGTCTTGGCTGTTTCCGAAACAGGGAGAACCGCTTCACCAACGCCTTTCCGCTTCCGCCCCGCTGCGGCAGGCGCAGAGCCCTTGCTGCGGCTGACATCTCCACGTGCATTATCAGCCGCCTCATCCTGCTTGATTCTCAACCGAAGCCTGCAATAGTCCTGAAGCTGGATGATCTCCGACCTCACTATCTTTTTGTTACGGGCCTTCATTTTGGGAATAAGGAGCAGGGTCTCTTCGGCTGCATTTAATGCCTCTTCATATCTCCCCGCCTGTTTCAGGAGCGCGCACAAAACCGGCATCTGTTCATTGCTGATGAACCCATTCCGGTAAAGCCCGAGCAGCCCCTTGAGCTCTATGTCCTTCCTTGTCATCCGATATCCAAGATACCCCATCTCAGCGAATATCTTTTTGTTTTTCGGGTCTAACCGCAGGGCCTTTTCAAGATAAGAGAGCGCTTGATCAAACTCCCGCTGGTCCCTGAACCATAGAGATTCATCAAACAGGAAATCGGCCTTTTCCTTCTGAAGAGCCAGCGACATCTTTGCTCGCCGTTCTTTCTGTTTCGCCTTCCTTTTCGCCTTTCTTTTGTCTGTTTTTATCTTGGCC
>MAXM01000245.1 GCA_001751015.1 Desulfobacterales bacterium C00003106 | reverse complement strand
CTCTTTTCGCAGAGCTCAAAGAGCCCTGCAAGCTATTGGCGATGATCATGAGTATTCGTCATGATCAGAAAAGCTTGAGCTGCATATCTCTCCTTTTCTTTCCTGAAAAAGGAGTCTCGTGTTCCTTCAAATCCTGGTCAATATCCTTTAAGAAACGAGAGGGAGACGGGGTCAGCGTCTTTCCAAAGAGGAGACGCTTTTTGACGCGGGAAAGAAAGATCTTTTCCCCCGCTCTTGTCAGGCCTACGTAAAAGAGCCTTCTTTCTTCGCAATCATCCGCAGCTTCGTCATGGTTATGCTGATAGGGGATAAGCCCTTCTTCGCAGCCGCAGATAAAGATCACCGGAAATTCGAGCCCCTTGGCGGCGTGAAGGGTCATCAATGTCACCTTTTCCGCCCTTGGATCATGGAGGTCTGTCTCGCTTTGCAGCGCCAGATGGGCCAGGAATGCGGGGACGCGCCGACCAAAGGATTTGGAAAACGACAAAAGCTGGTCCACGTCTTTCTTAAATGCCTCTTCTTTGGACAGATCACGCAAGCAGTCAACCTCTTTGAGGATATGTTCAATTTTTTCCTCAACGCTCAGTCCTTCTAATCTTGCCTTGAGGCGCTCTAATTCGGATTTGCCCCAATCGACCTGTTTGCTGTTAAAAAGGCCGTTGTTCCCCATGCCGCCCGGCAGGGCTTCCAACATCCTCAGGCAGTAAAGAATATCGGAAATACCTTTCCGGTCCGCAAGCCTTTCTTTTCCGATCCTCTGATACGGGATGCCGGAACGTTCAAACGCCTCCTCAATGACCTTTCCCTGTCCGTTGATCCTGAACATGACTGCAAAGTCAGAAAATCCCCGCTCCTTTGTCCCTGCCCCGGTATCTATTTTTCTGCTGTCCATGGAAAAGTGACTGATCCCGCCGACCTCGGTCTCAATGGTCTTTACCACTAACTCGGCTTCGGCCTTTTCGGTTGGAAGCTCTGAAATTGTGATCCGCTGATCACCATGAATTCCTGACCAGAGCGGACCATTGGTGTTCGTGCGACCGATGACCTGCGTGGACGCCTTTAGAATCGTCTCGGTTGAGCGATAGTTCTGTGTCAGGCAAATGGACTTTACTTCCGGGTAGTCCTTTTTAAATGCGTGAAAATACCGGACGTCCGAACCCCTGAAACCATAGATTGCCTGGTTTGGGTCGCCTATGACGCACAGGTCTTTGTCTGCGGGCGCCAGCGCACGAATAAGCCGGTACTGGGCATGATTGATGTCCTGATATTCATCTACTGAAATAAAAGAAAACCGCTCCTGATATTTTTTTCTGATCGGCTCAGAGGATTCAAGGAGGCGAACAACCTGAAGTATCAGGTCGTCAAAATCAAAAACCAGGTTCTCGCGCAGCGCCTCCTGATAACCTCTGTAGATCCCGGCAAAGAGATTGTGCGGAATACCTGTGATGATCTTCTCCCAGTTGTCTTCAGGTAAAAAGAGGAACTGCTTTGCTGCGGATATGGCATCAGACACCTCTTGCGCATCGCAACCACCCGGCACAAGACTCTTTATCAGCCGCCTGCGATCAACATCGCCCAATATGCCGAAGATATCCTCTGTCTTAAGGGCCTCGGCCTCCTGGTGCATGATGTCGAGACAGAGGCCGTGAAAGGTTCTGATCGTGACGTGTTTCAGGATATCCTGGTTTGCGACACGGAGATCCAGTCTTTTTTCCATCTCCTCTGCGGCCTTGTTGGTAAATGTAACGGCCAGCACCTGGTCCGGCCGCGCAATCCCGTGCGAAAGAAGCCGGGCAATCCGTTCGGTAATGGTGCGCGTTTTCCCTGTCCCGGGACCGGCCATTATCAGGAAAGGTCCGCCGGTATGAAGCACAGCCTCTTCCTGCAATGGGTTAAGGTTGAGCATACTCGAAGCAGGGACACCGGGATTTTTGTCTTTTGGGATCGGCGCAGGAGGCGCATGTTTACCGGCCTTTGCGGGCCTTGAAGGCTCCTTTTCAACCTTGCGCAATGAAGTCTTTTTCCTTGAACGGGGTATTTGGAACAGGGACTGCTGATTCGTGAACTTGTCCCGCTCATCATCGTCAAACAGGCGGATCTTCCCGAATTCACCGTCATATCCCGGAGCGATATGAACATCCTGATTTCGCATCCTTTTGATTGCCTCACAAACAAGCGGAGAACCGGCATGCGTGATCCTTTCTGCGGACATTTTTCTCAGGATATCAAATTCAGGACCCAGGTCCCTTAAAAGCTGATGATAGTGTCTCTGCACCTTCTTGCTTTGAGGTCCAACTCGCAGGCATTCGGACAGGATGTCTGTCAGGGGCAGAAGGCTGGTAAAGGGATGACGCCTTAAAGGTCCCTCTCCTTCCCTTCTGTCGGCAAGTTCTTCAACACGATACATCACGCCCACGGTCACATGTTTTCCGCAGACCGGGCAGATTCCGTTGCACTGTCTTGTCTCTGCAGGGGAAAGCCGGACCCCACACTTTCGATGCCCGTCAAAGTGGTATTTCCCTTCTGCCGGGAAAAACTCGATTGTTCCGAGGAACCGGGTGGGATCCCCGGTCTTGAGGGCATCCTTGATATCAAAATAGGAAAGACCAGTGTCAAAGAGATTTGCCTCCCTGCCGAGTTTGGCCGGGGAATGCGCGTCGGAATTCGATACCAGGGTGATTCCGTCTAATCCCGAGACCCTCCAGTTCATGGCCGGGTCAGACGAAAGCCCGGTCTCAGCCGCAAAGATATGGCCCGTAAGATCCCCAAAACACTCCTCAAGGGAATCAAAGCCGGATTTAGACCCGAGCGCTGAAAACCATGGGGTCCAGATATGCGCAGGTATTAGAAAGGCGTCTTCCGAGGCCTCAAGTACGATTTCAAGGAGGTCCCTGGAATCAAGGCCCAGGATCGGCCTGCCGTCTGAGTGGATGTTCCCAATCCTGTCAAGGCGTGAGTTGATCTTTTCCGCTGTCTCAAGATCAGGGGCATAGACGACATTATGCACCTTTCTGACTCTTCCGCCCCTCTTGTAGATGCTGCTGATTTCGACACTGAGCAGGAACCGAACCTCGGTCCTGCACGAAGGATGGACCTCTTCCGCGACCTTGTCTGCGATCTCATCTTTCAGTTTGAAAAGCCCGGGTTCCGCCGGTTCCAACTTGGTTCTGATCTCGGACAACCACTCAGGATGCGTGAAATCGCCTGTCCCCACGACAGTGATCCCTTTGAGCTGCGCCCAGAGATACAGATGCTCAAGGTCAAGATTCCTCGCAGTTGCACGGGAAAGATGAGAATGTATATGAAGATCCGCAATGAATTCCATTAGAAATCCTTTCAAGAGCCTTACGCAAAGGCGCAATGAGAGCAAAAAGCCATGTTTTCGTAGACCTGTCAAGTGCAACTGCTGTAAATGCCAATAGCTAATTTAATTCATCTTCTTAAACCACCAGCTCTGCTGGTGCGACCTAATAGGCTCTGCCGGTCCGGCGTGACAACGCGTCTCTATCATTAAAGTACGACAAGCTATGGATACGGCAAAAGAGCAGAGCGAAAAAGTTGAAGTTATTTTGAAACACCCTGTGAACTCAATGATGGGTTTCTGTGTTGACTATCAAAGAGTGTCTGGTGTGAACGACAATCTATCTGAGCGCTTTTCAAAGTATGTTGATAAACAGCAAGGAACCTCGTTAACGTAGAACATAGTTGTAAAACAGAACCAAGCCTGTGGCCCATCGAGGGGCCCTCCTGAGGCCACCCGCTCTGCGGGTGTAGCCTCACTGACGACATCAAGTGAAAATGATTCTAATCTAATGACAGGAAAAAGCAGGGTGTGTCGCCAGGACCGATGAAGCCTTGTCGGGCTTGAAGGAAAACATCGGGTTTGTGAGGGGGCGGTCAATGTGGGTAAGGAATGGGGATGATTTTGTATCAAGGAGATATCCGTTGACTTATGATTACAGGAATGGTGCAATCCCTCCCAAAAGGAGGTGGCGAAGATGGATAAAAAGAGACTTCTCAATACCAGGGAGGCCGCCCATTTTTTAGATATCAACGAAAAGATGGTCTATTCCCTGATCACCGAAAAGGGACTTCCGGCCACCAAGGTAACGGGGAAATGGCTTTTCCCGAAGCATCTTGTGGAGCAGTGGCTGGAGAACCAGACCATCAACTATCCGAAGTCCTCAACCTTTCTCCCCCCTTATCATGGTTTGCTGATTATAGTCGGCAGCAATGACATCCTCTTAGACAAAACCATTGCATTGTTCAATCAAACCTTTTCTGAGCATGTGGCTGTCTTCGGCAATGTGGGAAGCCGGGGCGGTTTGAAGACCCTGGGCCGAGGCCTTTGCCATATAGCATCAAGCCACCTTTTGCAGGAAGACGAAGAAGAATACAACTTTGACTTTGCAGTTAAGGAGCTTAAAGGGAATTCGCCGGCGCTGGTGAATTTCTGCCGCCGGGAACAGGGACTTCTTGTTACGCAAGGAAATCCCAAGAAAATCCAGAGCGTTTCTGATCTGGGTCAGCCGGGGATGAGAATCTCCAATCGTCCGCCTGGAACAGGAACCCGCCTGCTCCTTGACCTTGAACTTAAAAAGGCCGGTCTCAAAGAGACGCAGATTAAAGGTTATGAGCGTGAATTTCGCGGTCACCTGGATGTGGGTCTTGAGGTACTGGCCGGAAGAGCCGATGCCGCGCCCGGCATAAAGGCCGTGGCTGGTCTCTTGGGATTGGACTTCATTTCCCTTCGCTGGGAGCGTTACGATTTTCTTATTTCCAGGGACCGATTCTTTGAACGGGGAGTGCAGCTTTTTCTCGGCCTTCTCCATGAATCCCAATTCCGTGAGCTGGCCCGTGGATTGGAGGGCTACGATCTGGATCTGTGCGGCAAGATGGTATTTCCGCAACAATCCAAGCCGAATACCGAGGAATGAAGACAGTTGGTTTAATTGGCAACTCGCACTAATCGGGAGACCGGAACTATTTTCATCTGCTTTTTCAGGTTTGGAAGCTCTTGTTTCAAGATACGATATGTCAATTTATACGGATGGCCAATTGCAATAGCAGACCCCCTTGACCTTGCGACGCTTTTCAGCCGTTTGAGCTGGCCCCGGATAAAACTCTCTTCTTCGAGGTGATCTATAAAGACCTGACGCTCTGCAAATCTCAGTTTCAGACTGCTTGCAACCCTTCTCGCACAACTGAGTTTTGTGGTGCGGCTGTCCACAAAGAAAAGGCCTTTCTTTTTGAGGTGCGTAAATATCAGCTTCATTCGTTCCGAATCCTGTGTTAACCCGGACCCCATGTGATTGTTCACCCCCACAATGCAGGGTAGCTGGGCTATATCCTCTTTGAGCCGGCGAATCAGTGTATCTGCATCCATGGAGGTGAGAAGGCTGCCTTTTCCGGGGTCTATCTTTGGGTATTCCTGAGGCTCCATCGGAAGGTGAAGCATGACATTTCTTCCTTTCGCGCGGGCTGCGGATGCGATTGTTTTCCCGTGCGGGCTGAAAGGGAAGATCGATAGCGTGATCGGCGCGTCAAGCGACAGGAAATCGAGTGCCAATTGTTTGTCATATCCTATATCATCGATAATAATCGCAACACGGGGAAGCTTTTTCCGGGTAGCCGGGACCAGCCTTTTCAACTTTCTTACAAAAAGAAGACGATGTGTCGGCCGGTCATCAAGGCTTATCCGGACAATCAGGGGATAACGGTCATCGAACGTAATCTCAAAGGCGGCTCCGATCTCCGAAAGGTGGAGGTCAAAACTCTTTTCTATGTCCGTTTTTGACGGGAATCTTCCAGGTCGGACCTCCAACTCGGCAAAGTCCCAGTGCAGCCCTTTTGACTCCCTTGGCGAGACAGACTGAAACTCTACGTCGTCAACGGATACACCAAGGTCCAGGAGGCCGGAATACATTGCCTGTTCAAGGTATTTCAGCCTGGTTTCGAAATCTTCCGATGTATATATTTCAAATATGGGAGATTTGCCGGAAGAGGGGCTTTGCTCCGGGAAAACCGTTGGGAGCAGATATATACCGACGGCAGCGGATATGCCCACTGCAAGGAGGAGGATCAAGGCGCGAAAAGGGTGTTTCTTGTTCGTGTTCGCGGTCTTTCTGGTTTTCTTGGTCTTTTTGGCTTTTGTTACAGAGGTCTTGCTTCTCTTCTTTGCTTTTTTTGCTATATCAAACCTCTTCTTTCGTAATCACACCGCATTTATGCATCTCATTTTTCTGAACGCCTTAACAGGAAAGTTGTTCCGTCCCCGTTCCTCTAATGCGTCAGCTTTGTAAAGACATCCCAACTTATCAGTATCTGTAAGGCCTGAGTTACCTGATTGTCGTGTGACAGGAGTCTTTCGGCCATCTCTTCATCCTTGTTACCGGACCCGGTATCCTTGTCTTTGTCATCGGACTCGACAGGCTCGGCCTTCTTGTCATTCTTGATGTGGTGTAACAGATCCTTCTCCCTGACATGTTCTTTTTTTTCTTCAATCTTCCTGAACTTGATTTCAATGTCAGGGGTAATACCGAGAGCCTGTATGGAACGTCCGTTCGGCGTATAGTAGCGGGCAATCGTCAATTTGAGCCCGGACCCGTCCCGCATGGGTTCTATAGCCTGGACCGAACCCTTGCCAAAGGAGGGTGTGCCGAGAATAAGCGCCCGCGCATGGTCTTGAAGAGCTCCGGCGACGATTTCCGAGGCGCTCGCGCTTCCACCGTTGATAAGGACTACAATGGGGTAAGTGCGTTTTTTGGTCTCAGGGTGAGCTTCATAGACCTTGTCGTGAGCGCTGCGCCTCCCCTTAATGGATACAATGTCGCCGTTTTCCAGAAAACAGTCAGCCACTTTCACGGCCTGATCCAGGAGACCTCCCGGGTTGTATCGCAAGTCGAGAATCAAACCCTGCAAGGGCGGATCTGCGGATTCGAGTTGCTCCAGGGCCTTTTTCAGATCT
Source organism: Desulfobacterales bacterium C00003106 (assembly GCA_001751015.1). Taxonomy (GTDB): domain Bacteria; phylum Desulfobacterota; class Desulfobacteria; order Desulfobacterales. The sequence continues at coordinate 777 of MAXM01000245.1, read as the reverse complement.
TCTGTTGTATTGTCCCTGAAGTTTGTGATGCGAGCATATCCATATCCATCCTTAAGGATAAAGGCTCGAACGCTCTCAAGGGGAATGGTATCGCGGGTAATTACGAAATCTTGTGGTTTTTCAAGTCCCTCCCGGACCACTGTAATGGTTACCGTAGTCCCTTTGGGTCCCCGCATCTTTTTGACCGCCTCTTCGAGCACCATATCCTTTGTATTTTCACCATCAACCTTGATGATCTGGTCGCCCGCCTTTATTCCTGCACGGTCAGCAGGGGTTCCCTCTATGGGTGAAATTACAGTGAGCACACTGTCCACAGTGCTGATTACGATCCCGAGCCCTCCGAATTCTCCGTGCGTATCAATCTGGAGTTCCTTGTAGGCATCCGGAAGAAGATATGAAGAATGCGGATCGAGCGACTGCATCATCCCCTTGATAGCTCCCCTGATCAGCTCCTGTGAATCTACCGGATCTACATAGTTTTTTTCCACAATATCAAGAACATCAGTGAAGACCTTCAATTCTTTGTACGTGTCATCCGTGCTGGCCGACAGTCTCTTGTAGAAGCCGCTTCCTGTTACATAGAGAACAGCGGACAAGATCAGGGCGCACCATATTGCCGTCTTTGTATATCTTGATTTTGTCATACATCCTCCTTAGAACCTGGGTTGAGCGGTTCAGCGTTCACGGTTCCGGGTTGAAACGACCTAACTGCTTGTTATACCTCGAAAGGCCATAACTTGCGATTTTTCGCCGGCCATGAACATCAATAGCTGTGTT
>MAXM01000244.1 GCA_001751015.1 Desulfobacterales bacterium C00003106 | reverse complement strand
CCGTACGTCTGAGACCGTTATCAAGACAATAGATCTTTTTGGGATTTTTCCCCTGGACCTTCAGGGAATAGGAGAATTTGGGTATCAAAAAGATGATCTCAGACTCAAGAATGTGGGATAGATAATCCTGAAGGGTCTCCCGAGAGGATTTCAATCCTGACTCCAGGGAGCAATAAAAACGGTTTACAGAAAACAGATTCGAGATATTTGTCAAAAGATATTTCAAAAGAAACTTCATGAATCTGGAATTTCTGATGGAGAATCTCTCCACAAGATCCCTGAAAACAATCATTTCAAAATAACTTTTGAGAATTTCTATCCTGATATCTTCATCAGCCCTGGCTGCCTCGGGATAGCCTCCCCACTCCAGGTATTCCTCTAATGCCTTTTTGATATCAAACCTGATGCCTGAGTATTTAACAAGCGGCAGGTCGTATTTTAATTTTTTGAATCTTAAAAACTCACTAAAAGACAGGGGCAGAAGCTGATAGGGCAATGTCCTGCCCCTCAGAGATGTCGCTATCTCCCTGCTCATAAGCCTGGCAGAAGACCCAGTGATAAATATTCGAAAATTGCGGCTCTCATCAAGCCGCCTTACAAAGGTCTCCCAACCCTCCACAACCTGGATTTCATCCAAAAAGAGATATGCAAGTTTCTTTCTGTTTTCAGGATAGAGTTCATAATAGGCCTCAACCAGAAGGTGCATATCCTTAACATCAAGGGGCAGAAGCCGTTCATCTTCCAGGTTGATAAAGATGATACGTTCTTTGCCGTGCAGCGGGATAAGGGAATCTATGAGTTGATAGAGGTAATAGGTCTTTCCAACCCTGCGGGGACCATAGAGGGTGACCACTTTCTCAGCATCGAGGGGCACAGAAAGCTCCCTTTCAACCAGATCAGGAAGACTTCTTTCGTGGAATTCACGGATTGCAAGCTTGAATGCTTCCTTTTTATTTATGTCCGGCATGCTGATCAATGACTCACCTCTATGCAACAATAACATTGCCCAGTATAGTAGTCAACCTTTATGAAAATATTGTCAGGTATGCTGGATGATGTTGATACATCTCTTTACTTTCTTCTCGCTGGTCAATCTTCGGAGATATCGCCTTTTCCTATAATACTGATGCTTTTTTTTGCATGCACCGCACAGACCATATATGCGTACTCAATGTTCTATAGACCTTCAGATAATTAATTACACAAGTTATCTCATGTTCCTTGGCGGATCAATATAAACAATAAATGGATGAAGGGAGAAGTCTATGGGTTCCCAAATATCGATATCGGATATTGGAAGGGAAATTGGCCTATGAAGTTGAAAACCGTATAAAGATTTGCTTTACTTCGTCTTGGGAATATATATCTTAGTGTATTTGTAGCTATATCATCGCCGCTTCCCCGATCCGTGTGTGAAGGGTTACAATTCAGGTTAGTTGAATCCGCTCAACTTTATCATATATGTAAATTTCTTTTCACCCCCTTTCTCGTCCTTATATGTAAGAAAGAGAGACCAGCATTGCGTCGTAAATGAACACCCGATAGCCGACATGATATCCTGATGGTCGTACAGGTCGTGCTCGTGTTGGATGTTCAGCCAAAGCCCTTTGTAGATATTCAAAGAGGTCTCGGCAAGGATGGTTTCACTGGTTCCCCTGGCATATCTATGCTCAACCGAGAGTCTGTCTCCCCTCAGATCAGAAAGACTCAGGGAAGTATTATGGTTCTTGCATTCCCCGTCATAGGGATCCCATGAGGTGTCATAATCCAGGCTGACATTGCGACACGGGTTGATCTCCAATGCGGCCTTCAGATCTGAAAAGGGTCGCCTCTCATACTGATCGTCAACCCTTTTTCTTCGAGCTTCCGCGATATCATAACTCTGGCTCAACTCAAGACGACAAAAATCGTGGTATTGATACCTGTCTGATGGTGACTCCGGATCAGGAGAAGGTCTTTGTTTCTGCTTGGCTGTGAAATAGTTTATGATGGAATAGGTCAACAGATTCTCTCCTGGCGCCCGTTCAACAAATGAAGGGATATCTTCCTGGTCTAAGTCCGGGATATAGCTGTAAAAAATCCTCGGTGTTATTGAATGCTTGATCTTATCGACACGATCTCCTTTTATGCGAAATATTCGTACAAGTTCCGTAGATAAATCACCTTTCAAATCATAGAGCCCGCGAAACCCATGTTTGTCCTCTTGTTCCTGACATCTTTCCGCCAGCCAGGCAGTCTCACGGAGACCGGCCGAAGGTTCAAAGTCAAAACGGCCAAGGCGCACCGGACAATACACCCTCGGATACAACTCCGCAGAATGTCCTCTGGTTCCGCTTCTTCTCCATGAGTGCTTATAAAATGAAGCAAGATCAAAGAGAAAAGGAGTCTGGCCGATTTGCTGCATCAAAGCGGTGAAGGTCACGGATGGAAGTTGCTGCAACGTTGTATCCTCTGAACTGTTATTATTTCTTACAATAACGTCATCGTACCACAAGATTGCTCCATTCAGGCTGTATTGACTCCAGTTTTTGTCCACGGTGAGTTGATTTGTCCTGATTGTATCGGTGTAATCGTCAATATCCCTGGCGTATTCCTTGCGGAAATACTCATCGGTCAGTTCAAACCCGGAATATCCTTCGGTGAATTCACGCAGGTAGTCCTGATCACTGACAACATCCACGTCCATTTTTGCCATAAACCCGCCCGTGAGGTCCTGGTTGTTTTTCATTCTGAACCACCACCGCTTTCTGTTCAAACGGAGTTCGTTGTCTCCACGGTACCCCTCAAATTCTCCTCCGTCGTCAATCCGGCGATCATACAGATAATCGCACATTACGGCGCCTTTGCTTTCTCTGCTCAGGATGTACCTATACTCCAGGCCGTGTTTCATCCCCCTGCGATCCATGTAGTTTTGGTAATAGGTGGCGTCAGAGCTTTCATTGATCGCCCAAAAGAAGGGAAGATTATATTCAAAACCATCCCGTTCGGAATACGCAAAGTTCGGAAGAAGAAGACCTGTTTGGCGCTTCACTTTGACCGGGAAGACCAGATAGGGCACATACAGGAGAGGAAGCGATTTTGTGTAAAAGGCGGCATGTTTGCAGGTGCCGTATCCCTCAACAGTAATATCGAGATCCTTGCCGGTGATTTTCCAGTCCGGTGATTCCCCGTCACATGCCGTAACACTGTAATCATCGATAAAATATGTTTGCTCGCCCGTTTTTACTATCCTGTTGCCGGTGATGTGGAAATGGCTTTCTGAAAAAAAAATCCTTCCGTCATAGATCACGCCCGTTTGCTCCCTCGAGTTCACGACTATCCTGTTGCCCCTGACGACGTCGTTTCCGATCGTCATCACGACCTGGCCGGATGCATCCACAGTATTCGCAGGGACATCCACCCGAACCGTATCGGCCGTAATAGAGCTTGCGCCCCTGGTGATCCTCACATTTCCGCTTGCCGTGTACAAGTCATTCGCCTTGTCATAGCTCAACAGATCAGCCTTCAGGCGCCATGGAACCCGAGCAGAATCCTCTCCGTCAAGAGCAAGGAAATCCGCCGCAACGCCCTGTGAGGAAAAAACAAGGAAGCATATCAGCAGCGCCTTGACGACTTCAAACCTGAACTGGCCGTGTGAGGAATGCGTTTTTGCAAGGATGGTGAACAAGAACCTCAATAACGGATTATCTCCTTGATCGATTGTATGAACGTCCCGTTAATTATATCACTGCTGACTATATTGCAAATCCCGAAGGGTTTCGTTATCATTATTAACAAAAGAATTTTCCCAAGCTTTGAAACGCTCAATTTATACCTCGGAAGGTTGCAAATTGCGTTTTTTTCGGTGAACAATGAGCATCAAGAGCAAGGCTCGAAGGTGCGGAATAGCGGGCTATTGCAAGCCTGAGCAACGCAGCTATTGGTGGTCATGGTCAGCGAAAAACCGCAATTTGTGGCCTTTCGAGGTATAATTCTAATAATCATATCTGAAACATACTGATATTTCAATAAATCAATTGCAATGCAAAATATGCGGCTGGATTTGACCCGGTTAGGGAACGGTAACCAAGCTATTTTGATGCTTTTGGGATTTGAGATCGGGCAAAGGTGGCCTGAAGCTGTGATGCATAGTTGCGGAAGTTATTTCGTCCCCGTTCCTAAGCCCGAGACAACCCCACGGGTGAGTGATTATTTCACAGTATCTCCAGGATGTTTCACCTCCGTTGACAACCATGGCCTGACGTGCTATTTTTAGGAATGGGGACGGAATAACTTCCCCAAGTAGGCGCATAGATTTGGGTCAAATTTGTTCGATCTCAAATCACAAAAGTTGAAGGAATAGCAAGCTATTTTGATG
>MAXM01000243.1 GCA_001751015.1 Desulfobacterales bacterium C00003106 | reverse complement strand
AAAATGATTTTGTGACGCAATAAACTCAACAGGTTAGGGCCTACCCTAAATCCGTTATAATCAGACGATGCAAAATGCGTTCCTGTGGTCCGTATTGGCAAAACCAGGGTTGGATAAAGGCGCTGAGGTCATCGGGACTGGCGACTTCCGGAAGTGGGAGGATTCCGGTTTCGAGCGAGCCTGTTCCTTGCGTCACCATTTGAGGAAGGTGAAGCTGTTCAGATACTTGCTGATCATAATGGTGTATAGGTTGATTCCCTCCTTATCCTCTGCTCCATGAATTCCGCGTTGAGCAAAGTAGGTGAGTGCATTATCATAGTTTGCCTGTGAAAGCGCCTCGATACGTGAAACCTGTCCGCGTTTGTAATATGTTTTCCCGCAGGCCAGTATGTTCTTGATGAGATTCTTCCTGCTTGTTTTCGACCTGTCATGCTTTTTCAAAGTATTGACCACTATCCAGTAGGATTCCAGGTATGTTCTCAGGAAGGTTGAGAAACAGAAGAGCCTTCGAAGACCCTTGGGAGTTATATTGTAGGTGTCCGCCAGGAAAGGATGCCGGGTCAGAATCGATGTCTCGACAAAAGCAGCCAGCATTTCGTGCGCGCACTCTTCCGTAGGTTTATCCACGTCATAGACAAATTCGCACTTGAACAGATCACGCAGGAAGCCATAATCGGCATTCAGCGTGTCAAATGAGAACTGGAAATTTTCATAAGACAATATCGCCAACGCTGCATAGGCTGCCGGCACGAAGAAATGGATAGAGTTATTCTTATAGTATTCGAGGTTCGGCCTCTTTTCTTCTATGACAATAAACGAGGCGTTGTCGGATTGAGCATTGCCTTTCTTGTGTGGATCGAGCCTGTTGATGAATTTGCGTTTCGTATAGTAGACAAGTGTTTTGTCCACGAGGTGGGGCTCATTATCAAAGGCCTCGGAGAGATGTGCGCGTTGTATCTGAAGGTGTTCCAAATAAATATTAATAAAGGCGGTCAGGCTGTTTCTTGTAAATACCTTTTTGGGATAGTTTAATATGGCTGCGGCTGTGAGCGCCTGGGGCGTAATGACTGAAATCTGATTGATGCGATGTGTAATCCTGAAGGCGAGGTTCCGGTAGAAGACATGCCGCTTTTTGCGGGGCATCTCGGCAAACGGCGTGTCAGATTTGGAGAGAAGATCGTTTAGTGATATGGGGTGATCGAACTGGAGGTAGATGCGTCCACATCTCTTTTTTAGATGTTTTCTCGCTTTGAGTAACTGCTTAAAGGTCTCCGGCTTTTTCTTGTGTCCTTCGAGTTCTTCCAGGTAGATGTTTTCTTCCATTACCTGATCATAGCCGACATAGATGGGAACAAACATCATTTCATCGCAGGCGCCGGTTTCATACGCCTTCAGAAGGATCGATAGAAAGCCCCATTTGGGCAAAAGAAGCTTGCCTGTGCGACTCCGCCCGCCTTCCAGGAAGAATTCCATGTTAAAACCTTCCTTTACGAGCATTCTGATGTATTCCGAAAACACCTCGGCGTAAAGTTGAGCGCCTCGAAAAGATCGTCTTATGAAAAAGGCCCCGCATTTTCTGAAAATAGGTCCCATTGGCCAGAAGGTGAGATTCTTGCCTGCGGCGACATGAGGACACGGCATGTTGTGCATAAAGAGAATGTGGGAGATCAGGCAGTAGTCAAGATGACTTTTATGGCAAGGCACTAAAACAACCGGGGCTTTCCGGGCTGCGCTCTTGAGGCGATTGAGACCCTCCATGTCAAGAGTGACGCCGTCAAAGAGCGTATGCCATGTCCAGTTGAAAAGCATCGCAAGAGATCGAATGACTGTAATGTTGTAATCCGCTCCTATTTCATGGAGGTATTCATCTGATTTTTTGCGGACTTTCTGGATATTCATTCCGTGGTTCGTGGCATATTGTTTCATGAAACCCTGAAAGTGACTGTTTCTCAAGACGAGTTCCTTGAGCTCCTCACGAGGCCGTAACACAGGGCCTGTTATGCTGTGATGATGCCTGTTCAAGCGGTTTAACAATGTCTGGCGGAGCTTGAAAGAAACACTTTCAAGACTCTTGCCCTGATGCTCGGGGTCCTGTAGAAATTCTTTCAGTGATATTGCTTCAGAAACCTCAACAAAGATGCTGTGAGGTGTTCTGAGGAGCCTCGAAAGCCTGCGGAGAGTGCCTGGATTGTCCTCCCCTCCAAACAGGATATCTGTCAGGCTGGGATGGTATTTTACGGGTTTCTTGCTGAAAAGAAGCAGATGAGGGACGAGATAGACCGGTTTTTCTATCTCCTGTTGCAGTTCAATGAGATACTGAACAGGGTCTCTTTCTGATTTAACAAAACGGCCGTAAAAATTGCCCGGATCGACCAAAGACAACAGGGCGGTCTCTCCTTGTTCGAGGCGTTGCTTATAGAATCCGGAGCCATACGGGTCGGGAAAACGCCGATAGCGTATGAGATGGTTTATATGCGCCAATAGAACTCTGAGCATGTGAGAAATCGGTTGCAGGCAGAAGATATTCTGATCGAATCCGATCGTTGGGAAAGGGAGATTTTCTTTTCTATAACGGACATTGTAGAACAGATATTCCATATTGCTCTTATACTTGGATACAAAGACTACAATTCCTTTTCTATGTAATTCATTTAAGGATGCGGTCTGTGGTTTGTTGATCTGAACCCCTGAAAACAAGAGTTTGAGAATCCACCTTGCAGGGAGATTAAACATCCCCGAATCCTGCGGTATGACGGATGTATAGTAATCATGATGTCCGTTCAGGAAGCCCTTGACGAATGATCCTGATTTGTCTTCCTTGTGTTCACGCTGTGGCATGTCTGACCGTCCTGTTATGTTTTAGATCCTTGAGAGACAATTCCCTTGAAAAGTAGCACATTTTTTTTTCATGTCAATTTGAAAATTTTTATGGTATAGAAAAGCATGGCTACGGCTGGTGATATAGTTCTGATTTATTACGGAGACAAACCGACCTTTTTTGCCCGCATAGAGGAAATTCTTCAGGATCATAAGCCTCATTGGTTTCATGTCAAGTTGTTGGTTCTTCAGATTCCCGTTGTTGAGGTTGTGTGGATATTGAGGGAAGAGTACATCAACGGAGCATCTTTTACTATGGGTGGGCACAGTTTGCGGATGAAGCCGGTTACAGGTCCGGACGAATCCGCACGGCATGACCCGGTCAATGGGGAAGGTTTGAAGCATGACAGGAACAAAAGCGGAAAGGTGATCCCCTTGTTTGGGGAAAAATAGAACAGGCTTTTTTTTGGCTTGCTTTGAAATAGCGTATGTGATACTTGGAAATTTTTGCATTTCTTACTGCTCTTGGCTACAATCCGGGGTCAGGGATATTTTCGGATTCCATTAGTCTATTACCTGCGTTGAGCGATTGGCCTTTAGCTATTAGTTCAATGATTAC
>MAXM01000242.1:3000-4024 GCA_001751015.1 Desulfobacterales bacterium C00003106 | reverse complement strand
AGGAATAGCGAGCTATTTCGAGGACTTTTGCGATTGAAGATCGGTTAAAGATATGGTGAAGTCGGGATGCAAAAATGCCAAGTTATTTTTTGCCGAGCCCTTAGGGTTCACTCGTTCGATTCGCGGGCCTCACGTCTTGATTCTGTTTTGCCTGTTGCATAATCTTCATGCCATCCATGCGGGACAGGCATTCTTTCGTATAGACGTTCGCGATCGGCTTCAAGCAACAGGCGAGATTTGTTCATAAAATCAGCGGCGCACATAACAGATTTTCCTGTTTCCGACGATAACCGTTTCAGCCATTCAAGGCCTTCACGACTTCTCATCAGATGGTGATCAAGAATCACCCGATCAACTGCATGACACAGCCTTTCCGCATTATGCCAGGCCCTTTTGATCTGATCCTCAGACAAGCGGGATAAATAGATCGGGGGGCCGCCTGCCAATACAATGTCGGGCTTCCAATGGATTATCAGGGAAACCGTTTCATCATCCAATAACTGGATATCAGAGGCATGAACAAATACTTCATCTTCTTCAATCCTCGTCATCATGACGGTCTCGGCAGGATTATTTGCCTGCCCATGAGGCACCGGCCCGGAAAAAGTCATCGGGCCATGTTCCTCGCCTTCTGCTGAAATCAAACGGACATGCAAAATAGCAGCAAGAGCTTCCGCCCGCTTTTGCTCGACCAAGGAAAAATGGGCCGGATCCCTGGTCCATATCCTCACCTCGTGATTCAGTCCGATTAACCTGCCGGCATCTAACTGGTAAGGATTGGCATCGGCCAGGGGAACATGGTCTCCGTGAAAATGACTCAATACGATATCCGTAGACTCACTCCAGGCCTCTATGATTCTCTTTTGTGCTTTTTCGCCTGCGGCAATCTGGACAGGATGAGGGAGTAACTTGCGCCTCATGTAGCCTAAAGCAACTCCCGGGTCAATCAGTATGTTTCTCTCTCTCGTTTCTACAAAACAGCAAAGCCCCCTTACACCGAGAGATTCAGCCCCTATGATTTCTA
>MAXM01000242.1:0-2892 GCA_001751015.1 Desulfobacterales bacterium C00003106 | reverse complement strand
TAACCGCACAGGTTGAAAAATTGGGGCAATACTTGGAATCACGGCCAGGAATAGAACAGCCACATTCGGTTGAAGACTGCGGCCTGCAGGTTATTCTGCCTCTCTTGCAGGCATGAGTGTCCTCAGAATATCCTCCTGTCCCACGATCCCCACCAGCTCTCCATTATCCACCACGGGAAGCGTATGGTAACTCTTCTCTACCATAATAGTGCCCACTTCCTCGATACTCGCGTCGGGACCGACAGTGACCGGATCCGGGGTCATGGCATCGGCCACCGTGACAGCGGTGATCTTCTGGACCTCTTTTTCAAGATGCTTCATGGAAGTCAGGGGAATGAACCCGTCCAGAAGCGTGAAAACAGTGGGAATAGGAAACTTTTTCTGCTGCGCGACCAGGTCACTTTGGCAGAGAATCCCCACCAGCTTTTCTGTTCCGTCCACCACGGGGACGCCATTGATCCCTTTTTCGAGAAGGAGCCTTGCGGCATGAGCGATATCCATCTCAGGCGGAATCGCAATCACATCTCTTGTCATGATATCCTTTATACTAAGCATAGTGCCTCCTTAGAATTCGCTCAAAAATAAATATAACTGGTTCAGATTGAAGCTCCCTATCAGCCTTCTACCTTCAGTCTATCCACCTGAATATAAATAAATTTGCATTTTCAGGTGTCCAAGCACCCGCATATAATATAGACTACCGAGATCCGTAACGAATGTCAAAAGCTTTGTGCCCAAGTCCTTTCTGCGGAAAATCGCCAACAAATGACAACCCTTTGATTGACAGCAAGCATAATCTGCGTTAAATCGTAACTGTCCCTTATGATTCCTCTGTACAACACGGTGTGAAACTGTTTATCTGAAAAGTTGTAAGTTCTCATAACATAATAACAAACCACAAATAATTCTCCCTTAGTCTCCCCCAGGGGGTAAGTTAAGGGCTTTTTCAGGCAACTATTGGCTGTCGGGATTCTATGAAACATATTCGCAACTTCAGTATTATTGCTCACATCGATCACGGAAAATCAACGCTTTCCGACCGGTTGATCCAGGCCGCGGATCTCATCGCGGAACGGGATTTCAAGGAACAGATCCTGGATACCATGGATATCGAGCGGGAACGGGGCATCACGATCAAGAGCCAGGCAATATCCCTCCCTTATACCGCAAAAGACGGTAGAGAATATACATTGAATCTGATCGACACGCCGGGGCATGTCGATTTTACATACGAGGTCTCCCGCTCACTTGCCTCGTGCGAAGGGGTCTTGCTCGTAATCGATGCCAGTCAGGGGGTCGAGGCTCAGACTATGGCGAATCTTTATCTCGCCATGGAACACGATCTTGAGATTATTCCGGTAATCAACAAGATCGATCTTCCCTCTGCGGACATTGAACGGGTAAAGGAACAGATCGATGAGGATCTGGGGCTCGATCCTGAAAATGCGCTGCTTGTTTCGGCAAAAGAAGGGATCGGCATCGAAGAGACCCTGGAAGCGATTGTAACAAGACTCCCTCCCCCGGAAGGGGATAGCAAGGGCCGTCTCAAGGCCTTGATATTCGATTCCCACTATGATCCCTATCGGGGCACGATTGTTCACTGTCGTGTCTTCCAAGGGGAGGTCAGGCCGGGCGACACCATGCGGTTTATGTCAAATAATTCCACACATAAGGTGGAAGAGGTCGGCATCTTCAGGTTGGACCTCATTCCGTTAAAGGCCCTTTCTGCAGGCCAGGTAGGTTACATTGTAGCAGGTATCAAGACCGTGAGTGATACGAGATGCGGCGATACTATCACGTTGCATGATCTGCCGTGCGAGAGCCCTCTTCCGGGATTCAAGGTGGTGAAGCCGGTGGTCTTTTCCTCCATCTACCCCATTGCGGCAGACGATTATGAGGCCCTTTTCGTTGCCATTGAAAAACTCAAGCTGAACGATGCCTCCCTGACATACGAAAAAGATTCATCAATCGCTCTCGGCTTTGGCTTTCGATGCGGTTTTCTGGGACTTCTCCATCTTGAGGTGGTGCAGGAACGTCTTGAACGCGAGTTCGACCTTTCTCTGATCCTGACAGCGCCTTCCGTTCAGTACAGGTGTTACCTGCATGACGGCGCTGTCCGGATCATAGATAACCCGGCTCTCTACCCGGACCCGGGCGCTATAGAAAAGGCCGAGGAGCCGTATATCAGAGCAACGATCATGATACCGGAAAGATACATGGGAGTGGTTATGAAGCTCTGCCTGGAGCGCCGGGGAGAAAAAAGCTCATACCAGTATATGAAAAATCGCGGGATCGAGATGACGTTCGAGCTCCCCCTTGCCGAAGTGATCTATGATTTCTATGACAGGCTGAAGAGCGCGACCCAGGGATACGGCTCGTTTGACTATGATCTGATCGACTACCGGGAGAGTGATCTCGTCAAGCTCGATATACTGGTTAACGGAGAGCGGGTGGACGCGCTTTCCCAACTGGTCCACCGTGAGGGTGCGGTCAGGAAGGCGAGACATGCCTGCAAAAAACTGAAAGAAGAGATACCGAAACAGATGTTCAAGATAGCGATTCAGGGAGCAATCGGGGCCAAGATCATTTCCAGGGAGACCGTTTCCGCTTACAGAAAGGATGTCACAGCCAAGTGCTACGGAGGAGATATCTCCCGGAAACGGAAGCTCCTCGAAAAACAGAAAAAAGGGAAAAAAAGGATGAAAATGGTCGGTTCAGTAATGATACCCCAGTCGGCCTTTCTGTCAGTGCTCAAGACCGATACTAATTAGGAACGGGGACGAAATAACTTCCTCAACTATGCATCACAGCTTCAGGCCACCTTTGCCCGATCTCAAATCACAAAAATATCAAAATAGCCCGCTATTCCATCAACTTTTGTGATTTGAGATC
>MAXM01000241.1 GCA_001751015.1 Desulfobacterales bacterium C00003106 | reverse complement strand
ATTCCAAACGTGCCAATTATGCACAAAAGCACGTAAAAGTCAAGTACAATCGGCCCCTTTCTTCTGTAATTTCGATACAACTATTGAAAAAAATTGGTCTTTTGTGATTTTCTTTCCCCTTTTCTATTATCGGGCAATATTTGAAACAGAAGCATCCACTGCGCAAGGGAGAAAATTACTTGTTCATAGGCGCACCTCTCTTGAGAAGAACAAGGCGAGGATATTTTTGACATAAGGGACAATCCCAAGAACTTTTTCTTGACAGTTCTTTGATAAAGAACTATTTAGGCATAAAACGTTCTGCAATAATGAACATAAGGAACGGGGACGATGGAAAAACGAAAGCTCAAAGAATTAATTGTGACACATACCAAAAGTGTGCTTAAAAGACACAAGCTTATAAAGCGACAAGTGCTGAATTTACCAAGGATAATCGAGAAAAAAGAGACTGTAATTATCACAGGGGTAAGAAGATGTGGTAAATCGTCTCTAATGATAATTATTCTAAATGACCTGATAGATCAGAAAAAAGTATCAGCGGACAATATCCTGTATATTAACTTTGAGGATGAAAGATTTGTTGAATTTACCCATAAAGATTTTGAGACTCTTTATGAATGTTACCTGGAACTTAATAACCCGCACGGGAAAAAATATCTTTTTTTTGATGAGATTCAAAACATACCTTACTGGGAAAAATGGATACACAGGATGTATGAATTTGAAGAAGTAAAGATATTCATAACCGGATCAAACGCCACTCTTCTCAGCGGAGAAATAGCTGCCGCGCTTACGGGAAGAAATATCTCCCTGTCGCTGTTTCCTTTCTCATTTAAAGAATTGCTGACAAGGCATGAAATCAGCATTGATCAAAACATGATCTACGACAGGGAATATAGGGTGCTTTTGAAAAGATATTTTGAGGTATACATGGAATTTGGAGGATTTCCAGAGGTTCTTATTTCAAAAGACGATTCAATTCTTCAAAACTATTTCAAAGATATCCTGTACAGGGATATTGTGGCAAGGTATTCTATTAAAAATATTAAACAGATAAAAGAGCTGTCCCTCTACCTGGCTGACAATATCGGCAACCTGTGCAGTTACAGGAACCTGGCAAGAACCATCTCCGCAAACAGCACGAGTACAATAAAGAACTTCCTGGATCATCTTGAAAATGCCTATCTTTTCTTTCGTCTCGGCTTATTTGATTATTCTTTAAAAAAACAGATGTACAATCCCTCGAAGATATACTCTGTGGATACAGCTCTCGCTCGTTCAATGGCCTTTAGGTTTACACGCGATACAGGGAGGATTTGTGAAAATATCGTCTTCCTCGAACTAATACGTCTCGGCAAAGAGATCTATTATTGGAAATCGACTCAACATTATGAAGTCGACTTCCTGATCAAAGAAGGGTTGAAGGTTGTGGAAATTATACAGGTATGTTCAGATGTATCCCAAAAGGAGACTCAAAACAGAGAAATTAGGGCGGCCCTGCAAGCAGCCTCTGAATTTGGCCTCAACAAGGCTACCATAATAACCGAGGATTTTTCTGGAGAATTAATGAAAAACGGAGTAGAAATAGCCTTTATACCACTTTGGCAATGGCTTATTGCTTGAGATCAACCATCTGGAGCCTTTTCCAAGGGTGTAAGGGCTCGGCAAAAAATAGCTGTGGTTTAAGACTACTCCTTTGCCTCCCCTGGCGGTCATAGCCATGCGGATCAACAAAAAAAGCAATTCTTGCGAAGGAATGGTTCTGGGTGTGGACTGGCGCTGAATATCACCGTGAATGGAGAACCGGCAAATAGTCTACATCCGTTGCGGTGTCACTCGCATAGATTGCGCCGACATATTTTTCATCAAACAGGTTTTTTACTTCAAACCCTATTGACTCGCTATCTCCAGCGTTGACGAGGAAGATAAAGAGAAGGAGAGAAGATGGTCATCAATTTTGAATGCAAAGGATGTAAGAAGGAATTTGATTGCGAGATGGGAAAGATCGGGATCAACGAGCAGACATGGCGACCGGATTTTGAGAGACCCATCATCTGCCCGCGTTGCGGAGAAAGAACGATGGACGAGGTCTTCCTGACGGAACTCGGCCAAAGTCAGATGACCGAAGCCACCATGGATGCATGAGAGTCAAAACAGGCTCCCCTCAAAACATTGATGATCACTCAGCAGCAAATCGAAAATGTTTGGGGGAAACAGCAAACTTTGGTCAAATGCAAGTGGATCTTTCTTGATCGGAAGGGAACCGAGAGGAATACGTTCACCAGGTTGGGCACATCTTGTCTGGTGTTCAAGTTGATCTGATCGGGATTTCAGCCGGTTTCGACAATCACATCGACGATTGGGGTGGACTTTTAGAG
>MAXM01000240.1 GCA_001751015.1 Desulfobacterales bacterium C00003106 | reverse complement strand
ATTTGACCCAAATCTATGCGCCTATTTGGGAAAGTTATTTCGTCCCCGTTCCTTAGTGCCGGCGAAAAATCGCAAGTTATGGCCTTTCGAGGTATAAACGCTTTTTCAGGGAATTTTTGACTGTCGAGATCGTATGTTTATCACGTTTGAAGGAATAGAAGGGTGCGGAAAGAGCACGCAGGTTCGACTCCTGGCGGATTTTCTGAAAGACGGAACCGCAACCATTCTCGTAACAAGAGAGCCGGGGGGGACCGAGATCGGCGGAAAGATCCGCTCCATCCTTCTTGATTCCGTGAATGCGAAGATCGACTCCCTGACGGAACTCCTTCTCTATGAAGCGGACCGGGCACAGCATGTGGAAGAGATCATACGCCCCTGTCTTGAGGCGAAAAAGATAGTGTTATGCGACAGGTTTTCTGATGCCACATTATGTTACCAGGGGTACGCAAGGGGATTTGATCTTGAGCTTATTGAGCGGCTTCATAAGATCATCTTAAAGGGATTGAAGCCGGACATGACATTTCTCCTGGACTGTCCCGTGGAAATCGGACTCGGACGCGCCTGGAAACGAATAGCCCTTGCCGCAAAAAACCGGAAGGAAGATCGCTTTGAAAGGGAAGAGACCGGCTTTCACGAGAAGGTGCGCCAGGGATACCTGCACCTCGCTAAAGCAGAACCTGCCAGATTTCACATTATTGATGCCAGCCAGGATATTCCGGCAATACACCACGATATAGCAAGTATTGTAAGCAGTCGATTAAAAAGCCGGAACGCCCGAACTCATTGAGATGTTGCACCATCAGGGTCAGGAATATATGAAAAAGCGCTCAAAATACGCAATAATCAAAGCATCACTCGACATTCTCGGTCTTCCGGAGACAGCTACCAGGAAGGTCATCAGATCATCATATAGAGAATTGATCAGGCAATGGCATCCTGATGTATGTTGCGAGGACCGTGAAAAATGCAAGGAGATGACGCAGAAGATTATCAAGGCATATAAGCTTATCCTTAGCTATTTGGATGATTATCCATACTCGTTTACGAAAGAGGCCGTAAATGCGACACTCTCCCCGGAAGAATGGTTGATCGAACGATTCGGACAAGATCCTCTCTGGTGTGGCAAAAAGGGGGAGGATGAGAACAGATAGAAAAAAGGTTGTGATCGGAGTCATGGGAGGGGGAACGATTGCGGAGAAGGATAGAGATGCGGCTTACAGATTGGGTAGTCTTGTCGCAAGACAGGGCTGGATACTTCTTAACGGCGGCCGTCCATCAGGGATCATGGAGGCGTCTGCAAAGGGCGCCAGGGATTGTGGGGGAACGACTGTCGGTATTCTGCCCGGCACAGACCCGGCAAGCGCGTCAGAATATGTCGATATCCGTATCTGCACCGGCATGGGAGACGCCCGCAACGTGATCAATGTCCTGTCGAGTGACGTCGTGATAGCGTGCCCGGGTTCTGCCGGCACAATCTCGGAGTTGGCTATCGCCCTCAAAAGCAGGAAAAAGGTCATACTCCTCAATTTTGATGTCGGCGCGCTGTTTGATCAATATGCCCGCGAGGGGCTCCTGACAAGAGCCGAAACACCGGAAGAGGCAATCGAATCCGTCAAGGATTTTTTGACAAAGACCGGCCGGTAGCAGAGTTTTCTTTGCTCCCGGCTCATGGGCTTTCTGATCTCTGCCGAACGACCTCGTAGAGGGCTATGGCCCCTGCAACGGCGGCGTTCAGTGAACCAACGGCCTCGGTCTGGGGAATCGACACGAGAAAATCGCACTGTTTCCTGACCAGCGGCCTTATCCCGTTTTCCTCATTGCCCACTACAAGCGCTATATCCGCTGTCAAATCAACAGAATAGATATCCGTAGATGATCCGATAACCGTACCGACAATCCAGAGCCCCTTTGTTTTGAGTCTCTTTAGGACCTCTGAAATATTGGTCACACATGCTATGAGAGCGTGTTCCATGCCGCCCGAGGAAGTCCTGGAAACAGTGGGTGATGGGGAAGCTGCGCGTACCTTGGGGAGAATGATTCCATGCACCCCGGCTGCCAGTGCCGTCCGAATAATCGATCCTAAATTCTGAGGATCAACAACATGATCCACGACAAGAATGAATGCGGGCCGCGCATCCGCCTCCGACCTGTGTAATATCGCAGACAGATCCGCAAGAGGATAAGCGCTTACCTCAGCCGCAATTCCTTGATGGATTTGCCCTGAAAGAGATTCGAATACTGAACTTCTCCCGGACTGAACCGTAATTCCCCTGGCGGCTGCGAGATCAATGATAAGCGCCACGCGTTTGGGAGTCCGCCCTTCTGCAACATATATCCGCTCAAAGGCCCTCCGTCCGGCCTTCAAGGCCTCGATAACAGAATGGATGCCGTAAATGAGTTCGGACATGTTCTGAATTTCTACTTTCCAATTTCAACTTTCAAGCCGTGAACTGCTACGATTCAGGAATAGTATTTCTTGAGGCATTCGGGACATATCCCGTGGGAAAAATCTATCCCTGACCTTTTGTAGTCGAAGTACTCCTCAATAGTGACCCATGTTTCGTTCCCGTCATCCGGTTTGTGATGTATCTTCTTACAGTGCATGCATATCGGAAGAATAGACTCATATATGTCCAGCCGCCTTTCTTCCTTCTTTCTTTCCATCGTCCTTTCAATAACAAAACGAAGCGTTTTTCCCAGGTCCTCAGTGCTCTTCCGGACAAAATCGTCTGCTCCCTCCCGCATCGCCTCGACTGCCGTGTCAATTGTTTCCATGGCGGAAAGAACGACAATGGGAAGATATTTGTCTTTTAGTCTGATATTCCTTATGAGCTCTATTCCGTTCATCTTCGGCATAGCCAGGTCAGTAACAAGGGCGTCATATCTTGATCCCCTGAGTTTCATCAGCGCTTCGTCACCGTCTTGAGCAGACGTGACACTGTATCCGCCGCTTTCAAGGAGGTACCTAAGCATATTTACCATCGGCCGTGAATCATCGGCAATCATCACTTCTTTCATAACGCAGACCCTGCTGATTTTTCAGGGCTTTTATTGCGGATTTCCTTGATAGTATTGTTTAACCCGGAAATGGCAACATTCAAGTCCCTGTTTACGATCACAACATCATAAGAAACTGCTTTGTTCATTTCTCTTTGTGCGGCCTCAAGCCTGTTCGCCATCGAATCGGCAGAGTCGCATCCCCTCTGTACAAGCCGCTTTCTCAGTATTTCAAGAGAAGGGGGCATGATAAAAATCAAGGTTGCGTCAGGATACCTGGCCCGGATTCTTTTTGCGCCCTGTACATCAATATCCAACAATACATCCTTTCCCGCATCAAGCGCATTTTTTAGAAATACGGCAGACGTGCCGTATAAATTACCATAGACTTCCGCCCACTCAACCCAATCGTTTTGCTCCATCCTGTCATAAAAGACTTCCCTGCTGATGAAGTGGTAATGGACCCCGTCCTGTTCCCCCTGTCTCGGGGAACGGGTGGTGCAGGAAACAGAATACTCAAGGTCGGGCATCAATTTCAAAATTGAAGTGCAAAGAGTCGTCTTGCCTGCCCCTGAAGGAGCGGACATAACAAAAAGATGTCCTTTCATGTTCCTTTAATCCGACTTCTTTTTGTCATCTTTCAGATCAAACCCCGACATAAACCTCTGGGCAATCGTCTCTGCCTGAACAGCGGACAGAACGACATGGTTACTATCCGTAATAACAATAGAACGGGTGCGCCGGCCATGAGTTGCATCGACCAGACGCCCCCCCTCCCTCGCATCATCTTTCAATCGCTTCATCGGGGCCGAACTCGGCGCCACAATAGCCACTACCCGACCTGAAACCACCATATTGCCAAAACCTATGTTCAACAAATTATGTTCCATACGTCCCCCTCGCCAACTCACAGTTAATGTTAAGGAACGGGGACGAAATAACTTCCACAACTATAGACCTTCACATAAATAATTGCACGGCGTTATCGGTCAAAATCCTCGACAACGTACCCCAATGTACGCCTTACTCGAATTTTTCCCTCTAGCCT
>MAXM01000239.1 GCA_001751015.1 Desulfobacterales bacterium C00003106 | reverse complement strand
ATATCATCTCGTTCACCAAACACTATGACCTTTTTTCCCTGCAACATGATTCTCCCCTTAGGAATATAGATAACGTGGATTCCGCTCCAGAATGAATGAAACACCATCCAGAATCGTGGTACAGCGGTTAAGAAAGAGGCTTGCCCTGGCCAGAAACATGACCCGTTGTATCTCACCGCCGGCCATGGCCTTCATGGCATGGCCGAGGTATGGGACAGCGGAAGCAATATGGCCCTGGGTGGGCGCAAAGCCCACCATTCCAATTTTTGTTATCCAGTTCTGCATCTCCTTTTTTTCCAGATGCTTTGCCAGTACAGCTGTTGCCGCAATTTTGCGATAGTTCTTCTTCGCCACATCACCTGCCCCGGCGAACTCCATTATTTCAGGATTTTGCAACTCGGTGGCATAACGGTCTATATCTGTGCAACTCAGGCCAAGCGCTTCCAATGGACGAAGGAGATAATGACGAAAGACCGATGCGTCCGAACTGCTGGCATGAACGGGAACAATGCCTGTAGCTCCCTTTTCCAGATGAATAAATGGACTTTGACGGTCATCGACAGTCACCAGAAAGGCCATGGAGGCAAGACAGTCATCCAGTATCACCATATCATTTTCAAGAAAGGCCTGAAATTTCATCCCGAGCTTGGCAAGAGAACCTCCGCCGACCACCGCGATACACCGGTGAATCCCTGCCTTGACTAAGGCGGCCGCGGTTATAAGGCCGTTTGCCGGCGCCGCACAAAAATTTTTCACATCCATTCCCGAGGCCATGCTGCACCCACACATCTCGGCAATGGCCTTGGCCATACCACCACCTCCACGTTGATATCGATCACCACAGGCCTCTTCTCCACAACTGATAACAAAATCGATTTCTTCCGGCTCAATTTGTTCCCGATGCAACAGCCACTTAAGGGCTAAAGCTCCGGAGGCCTTGGTGCAGAGATTTTCAAGGAGATTATGGCTGGTCAGATTTTCATCATCTCGCCCCTCTTCACGTCTGTCTCCGGAACAATGGCCGTAAAGTCTTTCTCCACTCTGCAAAACAAGCGTGCCACTTTTTTCGACAGATCGTGCCTCTTGCTCCAGCCTTGTCTGTTGAAAGAGTGGATGGGCAACAATCTTTTCTTGTAGAAAAGGGACAACGTCCTGATTGAGAGTAACAAGACCGGGATTGAGGGTGTCGGCAAGCTTGAGCAGCCCAAAAAAACTCTCCTGATCAAGGATCTCACCGAACCTTCCAAGCTTTTTCAGCGGGCCTGTTTTTGAGAAATCCTGATCAAACCACGGCCTCGGGATCGTAGCCAGAACATCCGGACTGATATTGCCGATGAAGGTCTGATTGGGAGGATAGCCAACGGCGTCTTCATAACTACGAAGAGAAGATTCAATCCGACCAAAGACAGCAGGAGAATGTGCGATTTCACGCCGTGGTTTTGAACCGTATCTGACAAGGTGCGGAGTGTGGATGAGGCAGTAGGAACAGTTTTTGATAACCACCAGAGGTTCCATCGTTCACTTCCCTGCAAAGAAATAGAACCTAAATCTTGCAATCGTCCTGCATTCCAAGAGTATGTAGAAGTCAGGTCTTCATTCTTGTCTCTCCGGGTCGGCCCAAGTCAACCTTCTGCTTTTTAAGGATAAACTTTCCAAAAGTAGGTGTTTTCAGAGCTTAGCGCATCGTTTTTGGGGCCAAAATCAGCGCCGTTAAGACCTAAATCCAGGCACATTTTCTGCATATTTACCATAAACTCAAAGGCTTAACTTGGTCCGACCCGCAGGCTGCCTGATCGTGCCCATGTATTCACCATATAATCTTAAGAAACTTTGAGAAATCATATTGCTCTCCTCAAATATCGGAATGGCTGGAATACATCCTTGTGAATGAGGCTTAAAGAGTGGTTCTTCACCAATAATAACTGCATTTTGATTCAAAAAGCATTTTGCAAAGGTCTCAGCCTCATTGTTATCAACATTAAGGATTAAATTATATGTGTCACTAAAGCTCGTAAAAAGCGCTACCATAAAAGATGTGGTAGGAACTGATATGCCAAGTTCTATAGCTTGAAGACAGAGATATACATCAAGTTCATCAATCTCAGTAGAAATATATATTCGTTGTCTGATGTGCTTTTCGACATCGTGCGTCATAGAAGTATGATGGTGTGGAAACATGTGGCAACAGGCTTTTTCAAGATACTGCCATACTTCATCAAAATCAGCCTTTAACCCTATTTTTTTCATAACGCATAGAGAATCTTCTGTTCTACCTCGCAAAATCGAGTTCAAGACCTTATTCTCAAAAAGTTTTACGAGTGTCACACCAAAGGTGGCACAAATCAAATTTGCATTGTTTGTTATAGATTTTCTATATCTTGCAAATTTGTATGACGTTTCAGTCTCGCAAATCTTTATATTAGCTACAGGAGCCAACAATTCAGCTACCCATTTTATTCTATCTGGTTCCAACCGTTTCATGTTTTGCGTCCCCAAATCAATCCTGCCTCGGTTATATACTACTTCTGGGTTTTGTTTGTCAGAAATATGACTTGCACACAAAACCACGGCTCCGATCAATCTGGCTTCTATGTCTTTTATCCCGAGCTTTGCAGACTTCTCCAAAACAATACGTTCTGGGTAAATTCCATTTTGAATTGTGAGAATAGTCAGGTCAGTTTTTTTCTTAACTATCTTTGGGATATATTCCTCAAACACTGTGCCAAGCTGTGGTGTCTTAGTAGTGATAATGATCAGGCACTTTTCTGCTACATTTATTTTATCTATACTTGCAGCGTCGTAAACTTGGAAGTTATCAGAGGGCCTAAAATGTTGCTTGGATCTATTTTCTAGAAGAAAAATACCTTTTTTTCTGATATTATCCGAGAAATTTTCTTTTCTTGAACAGAGAACTGCAATCGTCCATTTTTCGGCATATGCTTCATGCATTTTCAGAGCAAAAGGAAGACCAAGACTTCCCGCACCTAACACTATAACAT
>MAXM01000238.1:4353-4474 GCA_001751015.1 Desulfobacterales bacterium C00003106 | reverse complement strand
TGAAGCATGAACTCAATGACAACCCGAACTGTCACCTTGAAATCGGGTACGACGAAGACCTGGCTCACCTGATCTATGCAGGCTCGGACATGATTTTAATCCCCAGCGCTTATGAGCCGTG
>MAXM01000238.1:2495-4343 GCA_001751015.1 Desulfobacterales bacterium C00003106 | reverse complement strand
AAATACGGGACTGTTCCTGTTGTTCGAAACACGGGCGGGCTGGCAAGCACGGTCTTTGACGCGGATTATTCCGAAAAACCGTATCCTGAACGTAATGGTTATCTGTTTGACGATTTTAACAATCAGGCTCTGGAATCTGCCTTGCATCGAGCTATCGGTATGTGGTACAGTTACCCTGAATATTTTTCCGGGCTGATGATCAATGGAATGCGGTATGATTATTCTTGGAATCATCCAGGAGGGTATTACGTTAATATCTATAATCATATCAGGGAATAATAGGCTTTCAACGGTGAGTGAGGAGTTAAGGAGAATACGCGATGACCGACGGCTTGGATGTTATTATTGTCGATGATGATCCAGGGGTATGTGGGGTGCTTTCAGAGACCGTCAAAAAGTTCTATATGCGGGGTGATATCCTCACATTCACGGATGCCGATGAGGCAACGGAGTATTGTCTGAACCGTGAGGTCGGGGTCGCAATCTTTATTGTGGATGTCTTTCTTGGCGGCAAAAGCGGGTTCTTTTTTCTTGATACCATAGAGGACAGGTTCCCCATGGTTTACGAGGATACTATTATTATCACCGGCTATGCCAGTGATGATGTGGTAAACATGTGCCTTGCCTCTGAAATCAACTACCTTTTGCAAAAACCGGTCAAACCTTATGCATTGCAGCTTGCGGTTAGAGCGATCGTGGCAAAGTACCTGAAATTCGCAAAGAAGATCCTGAAAGATCCGGATTTTGCCCAGAGTGTCGCCAAGTTTTGACTGCCAACCTGTTTTCCCCTTCCGATTCTTTTTTTCAGTTGTCCAAGAAAAGTTTCCTTCTATTTTGTGAAGATCCGAGAGTCAATATAAATAAGGAAAGGAGATATTTGAAATGACGGAACAGACAGACACATCACGCGGACCTGAAGGGCAGACATGCAGTTCAGGAGGGAGTTCTGAGATCGCGCATAGATTGCAGGACAAGATGATCGAGACTTCATTGGAACGGATCAAACATAAGCTTCTGGTCATGAGCGGCAAAGGAGGCGTGGGAAAGAGCAGTATTGCGGCAAACCTCGCGGTCGCCCTTGCCGATGCAGGAAAAAGGGTCGGGCTTATGGATGTTGATCTTCACGGGCCGAGTATACCGCAAATATTGGGTCTTTCAGGCCAGTTAGAGACAAAAGGAAAGGTCGCTGTGCCCAAGCCGTACTCTGAAAAGCTCGGTGTGGTTTCCATAGCCTCATTGATGCCTGAGGGTGATGATTCCGCTACAATATGGCGGGGGCCGCTGAAGATCGGGGTGATCCGGCAGTTCATTGCAGACGTGAAATGGGACGACCTTGATTTTATGGTGATAGATTCGCCTCCCGGAACCGGCGACGAGCCGCTTACCGTGGCACAGACAATTCCGGACGCGTATGCCATTATAGTGACGACTCCTCAGGAAGTGTCCCTGGCGGACGTTCGCAGATCGATCAATTTTTGCAAACAGGTAGATATGAAAATACTCGGCCTGATCGAGAATATGGGGCCGTTTGCCTGCCCGCACTGCGGAAAGGAAATAGCGCTTTTCAAGAGCGGTGGGGGAAAGAGAACCGCCGACGCAATGTCTGTTCCTTTCTTGGGGTCCATACCCTTTGATCCGCAAATGGTGGTTGCATGCGACGCCGGGACTCCGATCGTTGAGCAAAAAGGGTCTACACCGATATCAGAGGCATTTGAAGATGTGATAAAAAACATAAAGAACAGGGTGCTCTAACCCCGCAGGTTGAAAACCCTTAGCCACCGTTCTTGCTCTCCCTTGCTTTTGTATCATGTAGTAGATATATATATTCTATAGACTTTCACCTAAATA
>MAXM01000238.1:260-2472 GCA_001751015.1 Desulfobacterales bacterium C00003106 | reverse complement strand
CTGGCCTTGTGCAATTAATTATCTGAAAGTCTATATAAGTGCCGATTTTGAGCAGAACAGGGTTTCGAAGGCGTTGTAAGCTTTAGGAGGCGTCATGAAAAGACCAGTTGGAGCCGGTGGGACAGAAGGGGGTATTGGGAGATTCTTTATGGGATTGATAATGATGGTTGCCGGAGGCTATCTGTTTTTGAACAATATTCAGGTGGGCCATAGTTTTCATATGGGACTCGGAGTCAGCCTGTTGACCATCGGAGGATTCAGTATAACTTCAGGATATGTTTTGATCCCTTTTATTTTTGGAATCGGGATGGTTTTCTACAATTCTCGAAATTACTTAGGCTGGTTTCTATCAGCCGTCTCTATAATAATGTTCGGTTTTGGTGTTATTTCAAGCGTTCATTTTCGCCTGAGACAGATGACGGCATTTGAACTCATATCAATACTTGTGCTGCTGATCGGAGGTTTGGGACTATTCCTGAGTTCCCTGAAGAACCTGTCAAGAAAACTCGATGAGCAGTTACAATAAAATTCCTCCCTTGAATTTAAGGAACGGGGACTCGGAAATTTATTTCCCCGTTCCTAACTGAAACGCTATGACAATCTCCAGGGGGATGTCTTCTTTATGGGAGGGCACTTTTGGAAACGGGGCCGCAGCGTTAACCGCCGCAAGGGCTGCTCTGTCCAGAGCCCCATGTTTCGATGTCTTCACAATCTCGGCCGACTTGACATTCCCTTCAGGTGTAATCACAAACCGTACAGTTACATTCCCTTGTATGTGTTTCTTTTTGGCTATACGAGGGTATTTCTTGTGTTCTTCCACTCCAAGCATCACGGTTTGCAGGTAGCTTTCGGGTATCGCGTCGCGAGTCTCTGCTAACTGGTCCGGCATCCAGACAGAGATATGCAGCTTCGAAGGATAGGGGACTTTTTCCTCTGCATGGCTGCCAGCCATGTCTTTTTCAACTGCGTCAAAACTTGTCGGTTTCAGGGCTGGTATGGGCTGCGCCACTTTAAGCGTTTTTGCCTCGTAGGGCCGGGCTGGTGGTGGTTCGGAATCCTGATGTGGCTTGGGCGCCGCACCCCTCTTGCGCCTCTCGGCAACCGTGTGCAGGGGTTCGTCGGAAGGCTCTGAATGCTGAACTACAGGTTCTTTCTCGACCGAATTGTCAACATGCGACTTTTTATATACGCCATAGAAAAAGAGGAATCCGGCAATCACCAGCATCGCGGCAAAAAGGGCAATATACGCGACAGGAATCCGTCCGAATTTTTTCGCTGTTATTTTTTCGAAAGGTTTCTGTTTTATGCTTGTGTCTTTTCGATCTTGAGTCCGTATCCCCAGTTCTTCAGCACATTCCTTTACAATATCGGCATCTATTGTCTTTTTGTTCTTTACATGTCCGGTCAACAGAGCATGATCACAAATCATGTTAATCAGACGAGGGTAACCATTGGAAAAAGAAAAAATCTCGTGAATTGCACCAGAATCAAAGATCTCATTTTTTGAACCGGCAACACTAAGACGATGCCTGATATATTCCACAAGTTCGCTTTCCGTCAGGGGATCAATGTTGTACCGGACGGAGATTCTTTGTCTCAAAGCGCCGTTTTTTGCATCCAGCAAGATATCGTTAAGTTCCTTACTCCCTACAAAAAAAATGTGAATCAGCTTTGTGTTCTGTTTTTCTATGTTTGATAGAAGACGAATATTATCGAGAAGCTCCTGGTTAAGTCCCTGTGCCTCATCGATTACAACCAATACTTTCTTATTGTTGTTGTAAGCCTCATCCAGGAAACGGTGCAGATGAAGAAGAAAGTCTCCTTTAGTGGTGAACTTCTTGTTCATCTTTAAGCAATCAGCAAGAAAGTTAAAAAAGTCGAGCGTTTCCAACCGGGGATAAGAAATCATTGCAACAATGACTTCATCTCCGAGGCTGTTAACCAGGGCGTTTATTGTTGTTGTTTTCCCTGTGCCGACATCACCGGTAAGAAGAAGGAATCCCTTGTTTTCCCCAATCGCATACTTCAGCATGGCAAGCGCCTCTTTATGCTTTTCCCCAAACCAGAGAAATTCCGGATCCGCACTCATCTGAAAAGGTTTTTTTTCTAAATTATATTGGGCAAGGTACATAGGCCGACTTGATATCTCCTTTATGTGTAATCAGGGCCGTGGTGACAGAAGACCTTGTGCAATTAATTATCTGAAGGTCTA
>MAXM01000238.1:0-142 GCA_001751015.1 Desulfobacterales bacterium C00003106 | reverse complement strand
TTCCCGTCTGCGTTTGTGTCTTCATCGAGGCCGGTCAGTTTTCCCTTACGGTAGTGATACCAGATGTCCGCATGACCGTCTCCTGTACGGTCGTGTTCTGCCCGGATCGCTTCTTCCTGATCGTCATAAAACCAGATGATGC
>MAXM01000237.1 GCA_001751015.1 Desulfobacterales bacterium C00003106 | reverse complement strand
ATTCCGAAAGGCCGTCCCGGCTTACTGAGTCAGGAGACAGGATGGAAGTATCTCTCAATCGAAACGCCGCATACCACCTGAGGAAATTTTCAACATACCCAATGGCAAATTCCCACCTATCAAGCGGCTCATCTTTAAAGCTGTAATAGACGGGCACAACCGCATCAGGATCTCGATGATCCTGCTCGAAGAAGAGACGGTTTACCACCCGCTTGAATATCTCGGTCTTTCCCATCCGCCGCTGACCCAAAAGAACCGTGGACATGGTCCTGCGACCTATGGCATCAAGGGCTGCATTATACAGATAGTCAATATGTTCTTGTCTATCTGTGTATACCTCAGGGGAAACAAGCGGCCGGATCGCCCATCTGGAATCTGTGCTTTTGCCGGAAAGATTGGTTTTCTCTGTTTTCATTTCCTCTCCACAGTAGTATAAAGCGCTTACTATAAGGGGCAATAAGGGGGCAAGCCTACGTTTAACTTTCAATGGATATAGTTCTTTATCAGAAAAAAGCGTAAGTCATATTTGTCGTAGTATCGCTTTCCGAGCGTGCATAACGGAGGTGACAGCCCGATAAAACCGAGGAACCGTATGAGTTATGTTAAGGATTCAGTTTGAAGGGCATTCGGCCTTCATCACCTCTGATTTTTCTGGATGATCAGTAAGCTGACTTTTGTTGACGGAGTGTAAGCAAACATGATCACCGTATTGTCGACGGACCACGTATATGCATGTTCACCGGACTTGGAAGCATTTCCGTAGGTCGCAAACAAATAATCTTTGAGAGCCTCATAATTTTCAGTCCCTCTCACCACTATGCTCACCTTGCTAAAGAGCTTTTGATAAAAGACATAATTAATGCTATCTACGGTTGCTTTCCCCAGTGTGAGAGTATCATCCTTCTTTGTATACCACTCCAAGCCTCTCTGCGCATCCGTATCAACAGACTCCAGCTCAGATATAAGTTGATCGAGTGGAGTATCCCACGCTATCCCCCTGAAACCACAGGTCTCGTTCGCAGCAGGGGGGGCTATTTCTCGGGTAGCGCATGCCACTGTGAACAACGATGCCACAAACAGTAAAAGAGCAGTCTTTTTCATATAGTCCTCTAAGGAACGGGGACGAAATAAGTTCCTCAACTATGCATCACAGCTTCAGGCCACCCTTGCCCGATCTCAAATCCCAAACGCATCAAAATAGCTTGCTATTCCTTCAACTTTTGTGATTTGAGATCGAACAAATTTGACCCAAATCTATGCGCCTACTTGGGGAAGTTATTCCGCCCCCGTTCCTAAGCTATGTTGTGTTATTCTTTTCCGAATTTTTTCTTCCCGATATCTTTCCTTATCAGTTCATACTGTTCGGAGCTGATCTGTTTGCTTTCTGCCAGATCGGATAGATACTTGTGAAAATCCTCTTCAGAGCCTTCAAAGGTGGCCTTGACCGGGTCAGACTCCCGGGACTTCCGGTTGCCGGACAGCGTTATGTCAAACTTTGTGCTTCCTGTTTTTGGCTCACTTTCAAAAGTCTCCTCTTCAGGGATTTCCGCTTTGACTTTCCTTCTCGTTACTTCCGGAGTACGCTCATGAATGGGGTGGGATCGAGCACGTTTCATGCCCTCCGTGTCTGTTATAACCACCAATCTTTTCACCTTGTATTCGACGAGCCCGGAGGAGGTCCTTTCGGCCTCATACATAATAGCGGAGTCAAGCTTTGCCAAACGCATAATGCGCTTTAAACCATCTTCCAGGGAAATGTCGCTGAACTTGGCGCTAATCTGTTTTTGCAAACCCCCATGAATAATAAGCTCAAAGTCGGCCCTTCGGGACAGATCACACAAAACCTCACCCACAGAGGCGTTTTTTAAATCCAGGGTCCAAAGTCCAGCTTCGAGGTGCAGATGGGCATCCGTAAAAAAATAAGCGGAAGCCTCTTGACTTTGCGGGATTCCGG
This sequence comes from Desulfobacterales bacterium C00003106, assembly GCA_001751015.1. Classification (GTDB taxonomy): domain Bacteria; phylum Desulfobacterota; class Desulfobacteria; order Desulfobacterales. The sequence goes on along the minus strand of MAXM01000237.1, from coordinate 3,951 downwards.
CCCGGGCTTGGGGATCAGCAGGCGCGATCCCCAAAAGGAGACACACGGCTGCAAAGACAACACAACATTTTACAATAATTGCTTTTTTAACTATCATTTTCACAATCAGTTGCAGCGTTAACCCGGATTATTCACGCGGAGAATTTGTCGTAGCCTCAAGACATGGCCCACGAAGCCCCTGACATGTATATGGTATGCCGGAAAAATCAAGGCATTTTAATTTTTCCGGCAAAGAAAGACCGTATCAATCTGTGTCTGAGTTATACATCAAGGGCTCGGCTTATGGGCAATCGGTCCTGCCAAAGTCCGCCGCAAACACGGCTAAATCAGACCCGTCCACATCGCCGTCCACATCAAAATCACCCTCGCAGGGATCCGGGCTGCCCGTGCAATCGGTTCTTCCGAAATCTGCGGCAAACACGGCCAGGTCCGAACCGTCCACGTCGTTGTCTCCGTCAAAATCGCCTTCACACAGCACTATTTCTTCGACACGGGCACGGATACCTATATCCCAACCATGTTCCCCCTGCCCCACATGTGTCCAAGCGCTTCCGTTGCAGCTCAGGTAACACTTGTCGGCCGCGATGGGAGAGCATGTGTCAATAGGAGCCGGCCAGGTATAATCAGAGCAAACAAATTTTATTACCACGACGAATTCGTCTCCGGCAGTGACCGCAACAGGACTTGTGAGTGGCACAGAATAATAACCTGCTTCTGTGAGACTTCCACCCGTTTGGGAATGAAGCGGGTCTGCCGGAGCATTGGCTGTCCAACTATCGTAGACATAAATGTCATAAGTCATATTATCGTCTACCGCCCAGAAATCCACTGAGGTCAGATAACCGGAAGTTGCGGGATTAAATCTCACAGCGCCCCAAACGGTATTGATGCCGCAGCCTGTGGCGCCTGACATGCCGTGGTCGTCGTAGTACAGGACCGTTGTTGAGGGATCATAATCCTGATATTCCAGATAACTCGCGCCCGTGCCGATCCTTGCCGAATCATAGGCGATGTAAAAAAAGCCGTTTTCTCCCCAGCCGGTTCCCCATGAGTTCTTCACGATCCATGCGCCGCAGCCACCCGAATGGGCCATATCGTCATCCCAGCCTACAATGGTTACCGCATGGTTGATCTTTTCGGATCCCGTGTAATAAAGGACATCAGTGCCGTCATAGCTCAAAAAGCCGGGAAACGACGCATACATTGAACAATATAGTCCGCCGTAGTTGTATACGGCGTTTTGTATGGCAATCGTGTCGGGGTTACTGCAAACAATACGCCAACCAGTCACGTTCTTGTCCATTGAAAGCCCGTAATTGCATGCAGGATCTGCACTGCAATCCGTGTGGCACGTATAAGGGTCATCCAAATCGGAAACGGTTCCTTTTCTTGACAGATGATTGGTTGAACCTACTATGTTTCCTCCTGAGTCGCAAGTGATCGGACAAAGATCAGCAAGGCATAAATCATCGCAGCATGCCACAATGTTTTGCTCTGAAAAGTCATACGTTATCGACTCCTGAACCAGGATTCTTGATTCCAACGAACTTGTGGTGGCAAAGGCCCAGCAGGCGCCGCAGGGATTCTGATTTTCCACAGGGGTGACCTTTCCCAGCGTCCTCAGATCATAACTGGCTGGAAGCTCCTCATCTTTTTCTATTTCCATGTTTCCTATGTGAGTCAGATCTATAGAGAGTGGAACCAATCCAAAATTTTCCCCCGGCGGGGGCGCATATTCCAGAGAAGGCGCCTTTACAAAGATTGCTTCCCTGCTTTGGTCAAATGCGAAACCTGTATTGACCAATACGGTTGAAATTAAGGTGATCAAAACAAAAACTATTTGTTTTTTCATGGTGTTCCTCCTTGCTGCATTGTAAGTATTATCAAAAGTTGGGAATTTAGGTAGTCCCTACAAAACAGTGCAGGTCAATAATTTCAATCAGTTACATATTATGGCTTCTGGCAGCACGTGGTGAAAAATCAGGCGTTTACAAAGCAAGACAGGGCGGTATTTCCAAACCTGCATTGCTTTGTAGGGACTACCCTTTTCCTCAAACCTACAAGACCCATGAGGCCAGAGCTATCAGAAGCATCGTGGATGGTTCGGGAATTGACGCATGGAAGGTGATAAGTCTTTTCAAGGTTTTGTGCAAATACAGCTTTAAAATGGGTAACTACTATTGTCGTGCCTTAAATAATCCGGTAAAAAAGGCCTTTTCACAGGTGCATCATGATCATAATACTGATGATCTCGTAAAAATTGGAACCCCGCCCCCCTCCCTTGACGGGAGAGGAGCGGGGTGAAGGTGAAAGCAAAATGGACTTGTTACGAGTTTGTCAGGTTTAGTTGTCATATAGTCATCATTAAAGGTGAAATCGACGCTTTATCCCCACCAGACCAAGAAGGCCGGAGCCAAGAAGCAGCGCGGCGCCGGGGATGGGGACCGGAGATACATCCGCACTACCGTAACCGATTTCACTGTCATAGACATGTCCATCAGCAGCAACAAAGCTGTCAAATGTGGATAACTCAGGGTACAGTTCTGCCATGAGAAGTTCACTGACCCCTTCGTCCATGCATTCGAAGGTAATTGTACCCAGGAGAAGGGTGCCTTCTAATCCGTCCAATCTACCACCACCCATCTCTGCCAGCCCTGTTGTGTTGTCATAGCGTGGCAAGTCTTTCATGGGAAGATACCAGTCAGTTGCATTCTGAGCTATTGAGGTTACGTTGACTTGACTGGAATCGTAGGAAACCTGAAGCCCCATGGAGACTAGCCCTCCATAGGTATCATCAACGTCGGCAATATAGATATCTGCGGTAAAGGCCTCACCCACGTTTTCTACTAAAAGTGAGGTATCTGCCAGCTTATCCCCGTCAAAATCAAAATATGTCACCGGCGCCGCCGAAGCAACACTCGCCATCCCCACAACCATGAAGACTGCCAAAAATAAAACTAAAAATTTCTTCATTTTCTATATCTCCTCTTTATTATTGAAAAATCTTAAATTGGAGCCAGTTATTGACCGGTAATGCCTGACTTTCGTCTCGTTTTGCCCAGGGCTAATACCCCCACAAGCCCCGAACCCAGGAGCAGCACAGCTGCGGGAATGGGGACTACCTGATATTCTGCGGCAGAAGTCAAACTTGTCGCATCAATAAACGCCCCGGAAGGGTACTGGCTATCACCGGTATTGCCCACGCTGAATGAGAGTCTGATCTCTGCGGGTCGCTCTTCATCAACATAATATCCGGATACAGGAATACTTAAGCCTATCCAGTCCGTATAATTCAGAGTGCCCACCGTTCCGTCCCCGATATCACCTGCTTTCATGGAAACCCACGTCTCTCCGTTTATCTCCACACGAAAGCCCGGATTGTCAAAGGGAGCCTCGTCGTAAGTCCAGAAATTGAACTTAAAATTGAGATAATTATCGTCTGGTCCGAGTACCACATCCTGCACAATGTAATTGTCCGTTACGTGTCCGGTCATCGCCGGATAGGTAATGGAGGCCATCTTATTGCCTGCACACGGGGAAAACTCAGTCGTACCGCCTGAACCATCGCCCATCGTTACTATCGACACCACCGCAGTGCTGCCGTACGAAGTCCATCCGGTGAAGTCATCTTCAAAGCCAGGGTTGACAAGCGCAGCCTCCGCTCCCACAGCCAACATCATCGAGGCCATGATGAAAAACACTAGCACACGCCGTTTTTTTGTCATACAGTTTCACCTCCTTTTATTCCAAGTTTAAGAGTGAGTATGCTTCTCGTACGAAAAAACACCATTTTTTTGTAATCACCTCCTTATGCATGCTGCATTTCGCTCATTTTGCAAATGAAGCTCCCCGCCACAAGCGGACGGGGTATTTAAACCTAAGTTGAGCGATCAGCCTTTAGCGGTTAGCTATTAGTTTAATGATTACAGAATGTTTTGCTATTACAAACTT
>MAXM01000236.1:3028-9210 GCA_001751015.1 Desulfobacterales bacterium C00003106 | reverse complement strand
TCCTGCGGTTTTGCTCAATCAGATCGATTAAGGCTACGGCAAATTCGGGCGCAAATTCTACCAAGTTATTTCGTCCCCGTTCCTCAGGTCGAATAAAGGGATTGAAAACCGAGCAATGTTAATCAATCACAGATACGTAGTATTGTGCGCGGGCTCGACACTGATCGCGCTATTGGATCAGATTGTCAAGCTGCTGGTCAGGCGGAACCTTGTCCTTTACCAACCGGTGGAGGTGATACCGGGTTTTTTCAACCTGACCTATCTTCGGAACAGAGGCGGGGCATTTGGTCTTTTTTCCGACGCGCCTGATTTCATGATGGCGGTTTTCATCGGCGGCTCTCTTCTTGCCACAGGCATGATCGTCTATATCTATTCCAGAGTACAACCCGGCCAGTACGGGGTCTCTGCTGCTCTCATAATGATACTTGGCGGGGCCGCAGGCAATTTGATAGACCGTGTTTTTTTTGGCCAGGTAGTCGATTTTCTGGATTTTTACGTTGGGACCATGCACTGGCCGGCCTTCAATGTGGCTGACAGTTTCATAACCGTCGGGGTTGGACTTTTCTGTTATTATGCCTTAATAAAAAAGGTTCCTGTTTAGATATGCATCCCACATTGTTTCATATAGGCGGTTTTGCCATACATACATACGGTTTTTTTGTAGCTATGGGATTTCTTCTCGGGATTTCTCTCGCGGTTCGAGAGGCGCGAAGGGTGGATGAGAATCCCGAGAAGGTCATGGATACTACGTTGTACGGTCTTATTGCTGCGCTTGTTGGTTCCCGTCTTTTCTATGTCGCAATCAACTGGAATGAGTTCAGATACGATCCTCTGGAAATAATACGTATATGGAGAGGGGGACTTGTCTTTTACGGCGGGCTCATAGCAGCATTTTTTGTGGTCCTGTGGTATATCAGGAAAAATCGGCTTTCTTTGTGGAAAACCGCGGACATCCTTGCGCCGTCTATTGCACTGGGGCAATCCGTAGGGAGGATCGGCTGCTTTTTTGCCGGCTGCTGTTATGGCAAGGCATGCGATCACTGGTGGGGAGTGATTTTCACAAACCCCGAGTCTTTGGCGCCAAAGGGTGTTTCTCTTCATCCCACACAGCTCTATTCTTCGCTGAACGCCTTCTTGATTTTTGTCGTTCTGTTTCGACTTAGAAAGAGAAAAAAGTTCGAGGGAGAACTTTTCTGGCTCTATGTGCTTCTTTACTCCATCTCAAGGTCGGTAATTGAGGTCTTCCGGGGAGACCCGAGAGGGTTCATGTTCGGCGGAGTTCTTTCCGTGTCTCAGATGATCGGGATTGTAATGGCCTGTGCAGCCCTGTTCATGCTCTATCGTCTGAATACGTCGTCTTGCGGCAAATGAAGAATGTCATGAGTCCCTGTTTCCATCCTCGATTAGTGAATGGTCCGTTTGGTGATCCAGCCCTTTTTGTCCCGTTTTTTTACGAAAAGCGCGCGTTCATGTTTGATCTCGGAGATATCTCATCGCTTTCGGCAAGAGATATTCTGAAATTGACGCATATTTTTGTTTCCCATACCCATGTAGATCATTTTATTGGATTTGATTATGTGCTGCGAATCCTGCTGGGAAGAGATAAGTCGCTCTATCTGTTTGGTCCGCCAGGCTTTTTGCGGAACGTAGAAGGCAAACTCGCCGGGTATGCATGGAACCTCGTGGAGAACTATTCCAGCAATTTTTCCCTGCACGTAACAGAGATTCACCATGATCGCATGGTGCAGAAAGTATATTCGTGCCGTAACCGGTTTGAGGCGTTGTCTGCACCACACGAGCTCCTGTTTGACGGAAATATCCTGACAGAACCTGCTTTTTCGGTTCACGCGGTTCATCTCGACCACAAGATATGCTCTCTTGGTTTTTCGTTAAAGGAATCCTTTCATGTCAATATTCTAAAGGACCGGCTCAGTGCTCTTGCACTCCCGGTGGGGCCGTGGCTCAAGAGGTTCAAGGAGGAGCTTTACGACGGAAAGGACAAAGACTCGCTTTTTGAGGTGTCATGGAAGGAATCAGGCCTGGAACATAAAAGGGAATTCAAACTTGGCGAATTGGAAAAGAAAATCGCCCGGATTACTCCCGGACAGAAAATTGCCTACATTACGGACATCCGTTATACACCTGAGAACATCGAAAAAGTGATCGGTCTTGCAAGGGGAGCAAACGTTCTTTTTATTGAGGCTTGTTTTATTGACGCAGATTCGAAAAGGGCTTATGAAAAGTATCACCTGACCGCGCGGCAGGCAGGCATCCTTGCGCGCAAGTCAGGCGCAGGGCAGATCAGACTATTTCATTTTTCTCCCCGTTCCTTATATGACCGGAGCCTTGATTTTCTTGATGTAGCGTCTTATCCCGTCCACTATTCCATTGACTAACTGGTCCTGATATTTGGACATTGTCAATCGTTTGCATTCCTTGTCGTGGCTTACGAAACCAAGTTCGGCTTCTATCTTCTTGCCCAGCTTTTTTGAGACCTGAAGCACTATGTCCTTTTCAACGACCCCCTTATAACATCCGGGAGCTCCGGGGTCTTTTCCCCCATGTCCCGGATCGATCACAATCCTGTTGACATTCAGGGCCAGTTGCCTGGCCAGCGCTTGGGGGTGGGGTATGCCGGGGGAACCATCCTGGTCGGTGATGGTCCCCTTTCCATTGATATCAATGACGATCCTGAACGGATTGTAGAGAGAAAAGACCTTAAAGGTATCGATTGTCTTGATGTCCAGAACAACACGGACAGAGCTGCGTGTGTGCTGACCCGCACGGGCGCCTTTAAGAAGATTGTCCCGGATCGGGACAATGGTAGAGAGCTTGGGACCGACCCTGGTATTTTTCAAATCTACATACAGACGTTGGGGCTTCTGAATGGAAGGGTCCTTGTTCAAGAGACGATAAGAATATGGAATCTCTTTTTTTGCGTCGATGACTATTCGCGTATAGGTCGGATTTGACCAGAAACGGAGTCGTGTCACGTCAACGAGCGACCCTGTTTTAGCTTTTGTTTTGCGTTCTGTTTTGGGTTTTATCTCACGTTCCGGTTTCTTGTCGTTTCTCACTTTTGTTGTCGAGCGGGCAGAAGAAAGCCTTGCAATGGCCTCCTTTGCTCCGGAATAATGGTCCGCTTTGGGATAACGGGACACTATGAGTTTGTAGTACTTGAGGGAGGCCTGTTCTTGCTTCCGTACTTTCAACTCGATTTCCGCCAGGGCAAAGAGCGCATCGTCGGCAAGCACGGAGTCGGGAAATCTGTTTATCATGCGTTGGTAGTAGGCCAGTGATTGCCGGATGTCGCGTTTTCTGCCGGAATACCTGTAGAGTCCCCGGTAGGTCTTTGCTGTCATGAAAAGGGAATTGTCCGCCCACCTGCCCTTTGGGTGTCTGTCATATACGGCGCGGAACTTATTGACAATATTGATCCAGTTCTCACGGTATTTTCTTTGAGTTGGAGATTTCAGGAGCTTCTTGTAAGAGCGCACTGCGCTGAAATAGTTGTTTTCAATTGTTGCAGCGTGTGCGCATCCGTTAAGAAGGGAAACGAACAGAAACAGGAAGATAGCAGAGCAACATATCTGTAACAAGGGGATCTTTTTGGGGCGCTCTATTGTCATGTTTTTTCAAGGGAGATGTGAAAGGATCGATGCATGTCTTTTTGTAATTATTTTAACAGACAGAATTCCCGGTGTCAAATGGTTAGAGCCATGGAAAGGGTTGCGAAAAGGAACTCTTGCTGCTATGAAAAAACAGACGTATCATGACGCCGTGGTTGCATATATTCCCGGAACAGATAGAGATGGATAGACTGCAGGTAGAAGGCTGATGTGGACGAGAGTAACTGCAGCATTATGAACAACGAATAAATGAATAAGTATACCAAATCATACGATGTTATTGTTGTCGGAGCGGGCCATGCCGGATGCGAAGCGGCCCTGGCTGCGGCGAGGCTTGGCTGCAGGACGCTTGTGATGACGATCAACGTGGATCACATCGGTGAGATGTCATGCAATCCTGCGGTAGGCGGGCTTGCCAAGGGGCATCTTGTTCGAGAGATCGATGCCCTTGGGGGTGAGATGGCAAAGAACATTGATGCCACCGGCATCCAGTTCCGGCGGCTCAATACGAAGAAAGGGCCTGCGGTGCAGTCTTTGCGGGCACAGGCCGATAAGGAAGAATACCGGCTGCGTATGAAACAGGCGCTGGAGAACCAGGACAACCTTGATATCAAGCAGGGTGTTGTTGATGAGTTGATTGTGACGGATGGAACGATCAGGGGTGTTATGACCAGTATCGGAGAGGAATATCCGGGCCGGGCCGTGGTTTTGACTACAGGGACTTTCATGAAGGGTGTAATCCACATCGGTCTCAGGAATTTTTCCGCCGGCCGCATGGGCGATCCTGCGTCTGTGAAGCTCACGGAAGACCTCAAAAGACTTGGTTTCAATATGGGGCGTCTGAAGACAGGCACAACACCGCGGCTTGACGGCAGGACCATTGATTTTGGCAGATTGACGCCCCAGTATGGTGATGAGCCTCCAATCCCGTTTTCGTTCGAGACCGGCTCGATTTCCCAAAAGCAGGTCCCATGCTACATTACCTATACGAACGACAAAACCCATGAGATCATCCGGTCCGGGCTTGATCGTTCCCCGCTCTTTGCCGGTGTGATCAAGGGAACAGGGGCGCGATACTGTCCTTCCATAGAAGACAAGGTAGTCAGGTTCTCCGAAAAACCCCGACACCAGATTTTTTTGGAACCGATGGGGCGCAATACGACCGAAATCTATCCCAATGGCGTACCCACGAGTCTTCCTGCAGACATACAGTTTGAAATGATACGGTCCATAGAAGGCCTGGAAGAGGCCGAGATCGTTCGTCCGGGGTATGCAATCGAATACGACTATGTGGAACCGACGCAGCTGAAACCGACCCTTGAGACCAAGCTGATCAGAGGGCTCTTTTTTGCGGGACAGATCAACGGCACCTCCGGGTATGAAGAGGCAGCGGCCCAGGGGCTGATGGCGGGCATAAACGCGGTCAAGCATGTTGCGGGCGAACAGCCGCTGGTCCTTGACCGGACCAAGGCATACATCGGGGTGCTGATCGATGATCTTGTTACAAAAGGGACGAGAGAGCCCTACAGGATGTTTACGTCAAGGGCCGAATACAGGCTGATCTTAAGAGAGGACAACGCGGATCTCCGGCTGCGCGAGACCGGCTATCTGACAGGACTTGTCTCGGATAGTGTTTATCAGGCGTATCAGCAGAAAAAGGACGCGATCCGACAGCTTCTGGACCATCTTGCCGAGGTGCGCCTTACGCCTTGCGCAGCCGTTAACGAAAAACTCCGCTCAATGGGACACCATGAATTGAATCAGCCGGTTTTGTTGCGGGACCTCCTGAAGCGTCCAGGGGTTACCCTGGGGGATCTAAAGGTTTTCGACCAGAGGTTTGCGGGGGCGGAAAGCTCTGTTGCAGAGCAGGTGGAGATACAGACAAAGTATGACGGTTACATTAAACGTCAGGCGGAACTCGTGAAACGATTCAAGAAAATGGAAGATATCTCAATTCCTGCCGCATTTGAGTATGCCGATGTGCCCGGTCTTTCAAATGAAGTAAAGGAAAAACTCTCCGCCATTCACCCTTCATCCATAGGCCAGGCAGCCAGAATCCCGGGTATAACGCCCGCCGCAGTCTCCATTCTTCAAGTACTTCTAAAAAAGAATTGAAACGCTCAATTTAGGAAGGTTTGAGGATACCGGTTGTGTCAACGGGTCATGCCCACGGTTCTTACAAAGACAGAGAAGACCCTCTGGATGCGGTCACGTATCAACCGCGCCAGATTATTTCCATCGTCTTCAAGGTCCGGTGGGACAACAGTACTGTGCGAAGCGAGGTAAATCTCTGAATCCCCGCCCTGACCATTCATCCATACAATGTTATCTCCACTTATGCGGGGGTATCTGTCATTTGTGAAATTGTCCGTGATCTGTTCCATCTCCTTTTGAGCATTATTGGCGAGAGTGATCTCCCAGTCATTGCCATCATTTATCATTGAGACGGTCAGATCCCCATCCGTCTGCGGGCTTTCCTCCCAGACAAAACCTTCAGGGGCCTGGACAGTGGGTCCGCAGGGGAGATAGTGAACAAACATGGTTCCATTATCA
>MAXM01000236.1:2386-2982 GCA_001751015.1 Desulfobacterales bacterium C00003106 | reverse complement strand
TTGCTGGTGAGTTGTTCGGTTACTTTCGTCTCAATGTCATGAAGAACAATCTCGCCGGGGCCAATAGAGTCTGCAACCGCATTGGATGTCCACACAACCCGGCCATCTGCAATCCGGGGAAGAGAATCTATGCTGGTATTGTTTGTGATTTGACGGGATTCTCCTGTTGCTATGTTATGGATACAAATCTCGCCGCCTGCACCGCTGCACGTCATCCAGACAACATATTGACCGTCAGTCTGCGGCGAGATGTCGTCATGGTTATTATTCGTAATTTGTTGAATCAAACCTGTTGTCATGTCATATAAGAAGATTTCCCAGTCGCCGTTCCAATACCGCTGCCAGACTACGTGGCTGCCTTTGATCTGAGGCATGCTGTCCTCAGAGGAATTTGATGTAACCTGGATTACGAGGATCTCGGCCTGAGCCGGCGCATTCAGACCCATAATTGCAACAAGTGATATTAATGAGATGAGCAATATTTTTCTCATGACTATAGCCTCCTTTGATTACCAGTCGATGGGATCAGACCCGCCATAGGCGCCCATATCCGTTCCGTCGTCTCCGGCGCCAATGGCCGCAGAGCCTGCCTGCAG
>MAXM01000236.1:0-2302 GCA_001751015.1 Desulfobacterales bacterium C00003106 | reverse complement strand
GGAGACCCGGCACACCCGGAATTTGCATCCCATCCAAAATTTCCGGACAACAGGTTATGGTCCCGATTAACCGGGCAGGCATAGTCAGGACAGATATTGACCTTGATACCGGTCTTCTCATTGAGGGCGCAGATATTGTTCTTGATCGGTATATCACTGGCAACGCAACCGGACGGGAAATCATTGACCGAGCCTGCAAGATCGTCATACATGATACCGCCGCCTATATCGTCTCCGCCGTTGTCAACCACGGTATTGTTGATGATTTCATCAATCCGGTCTCCAAACCTGATACCCGCTCTGTGGTTTTCATAAACTATATTGTTGCAGATGGAGCCGGCGGCATGTCTCACATCGATGCCGCCGCCATAGCCATCCTGCCCATTGCGATAGACTCTGTTTTTGCGGATGGTGAGGTGGGCGTCACCACCCGCGCCGGTGTATCCTCCGCCATCTGTTAGTTGCTCTCCTGTATGTATGCCGCCACGGAGATTGTCATATATTGCATTGTTGCTTATTTCGTATGCGCATGGGGCCTTAAATGCGATCCCTCCATGGTTGTTCTGCTCGATAATATTTCCTGTAATGGTCCCTGCGCCGGATCTGATCTCAATGCCGCCATACCCATTATCATAGATGTGATTCCCGACAGCGACAAGACTCTGTCCGCCGACATTTCCTATCCCGGCGCGACCGTTACTATAAATAGTGTTCTCCTGGATGGTTACGGAAGCAGCCTCGAAAACCCGGACCCCGGCCTTGCCGTTGTCATGAATGGTATTTCCCTGAATAGTGTTGGCGGATCCCGCATATTCTATACATATCCCTGCTTCTCCGTTTGAATAGATATCATTGTTGCGTTGCACAATGAGCGTGTCCACACCGCCGGCAGGATGTCCGATAGTGGGGTGCCCATTGTTTATTCCCGCTCTGTTATGGTGATGAATGCGGTTGTTTTCAACAGTCGCACTCAGACAACCGGAGTCAAATTCTATGCCTGCCTGATTGTGGGATATTTCATTGTCAAGGATAGTGGCGCTCATCAGGCGGCCCAGGCTTATCCCTGCCAGGAAATGATCATGAATGTTATTGTTTTCGATGGTGGCGCTCGTTAGTTCGTCGAGTCTTATCGCCGCCCAGGGCCCGGATATGTCATTACCTGCGCTGCCGTCACCGATAGTGACATCAATAGTCCCGGTATCACCGGGAATACGCTCGAGGCGTATGCCTGCGTAGTTGTTGCTTATGGTATTTCCCTTAATCGCCGGAATGGTCAGGGCTCCGCCTCCTGCGGCCAGTCCCGCAACTCCGGTATCGGGATTGTGAACACTCCCTATCCCTGCTCTATGATTATCAAAGATAATGTTGTTCTCAATAGTGGGATAAGCATATCCATACAATCCGATACCCGCCCCGTTGTCGCCGATACATGCCCGGATTTCATTATGATGGATATATGCATGGCTGTTCGGGCCATTTGCTATGCCGGGGCCATTGACATTATGGATGAGATTATTTTCAATGGCAGGGCCGGGTTCCATCCCGAAAACCCCCTGCAGGCTGATTCCCCCGGCGTGGCCGGCGCCTGTATTATTGCGGATGATGTTGTTCTTGATGATTGGCGAACCGCTGCCGACACGGATCAGGAATACGTCATTCGCGCTGCTGTTTTCGATAGTGAACCCATCAAGAACAACATCAGAAGTTGTTGTTCCGGGAATTCTAACCACGCTGTCTGATCCGCTTCCATGAATAATAGTCAGCGTGGCCCTCTCCAACACCGTAGTTGAATAGCCGTCATCGGTGTAGGTGGCGGTTGTATCAGCTCCTTCACTCACCACATTTACACCTTTTATTATGCCGATATTTTCGTTGTACGTCTCCGGTATTGTTCGTCCCCGGGTTCCCACATATATCGTGTCTCCCTCGCTGCACGCATTAATGGCAGCCTGGATAGACGTGTAATCACAGCCCGAAGGGCAGACGGTAATATCGTCTGCTACAGCCGGATTAACAATCAGGAACCCTGCGCACAGAAAGAAAAAAGCCGCGCACAGTGTGCCGAGAAACATGTCTCCCTTTAGTTGCTTTGAATCCATAACTTCTTCTCCTCTTGTTTTGCCGGCATGAAACCGCAATGGATATCATCCAATGATCGGCATCCTTCATTTGGTAGTTTACATTTTCCGGCAAAGGAAATTTTGCTGTTTTTTTTGGAATCTGTAACACCCTATTCTAAAACTGAAAAGAAATTTTACAACAGATGAAAAAAATGGACCTTTTTCAAAATCACCAAAAGTGT
>MAXM01000235.1:4544-5107 GCA_001751015.1 Desulfobacterales bacterium C00003106 | reverse complement strand
TCCGTTTCGTAAGCTGTGATTAAGTCTCTATAGCTCATTATCCACCTCATTTATAAATTGCATGATGACGAAAAACAATCAATGGAAGTTGCAAAAAAAACTTGAAAAAATATTTTTCCAAGCTGTATAATTTAAATGTTGCGCGAAATCTGATTGATAGATAGGAAAGAGAATAGGACAAAGGGTTTCAAGGCGATGGCAGCCTGCAGAGCCTCCGCAATATTGACACGCTGCGGAGCAAGGACGCAGCCTCAAGATTATTCGGCGCAACCGCTCAACGACTTGCGGAACAACGTTAAGTAAGTTCTCACAACATGAATCAAACTATCCGATATCTCGTACTTTTACTCACAACGGACTGCAATCTCAGGTGCGCTTATTGTTACAGGCAAGAGCTCTCCGATGCCTCGTGACCGTAGCCTCAGAAGGCCTCCGGCTTGCCGCTGCAACAGGCCGCCCTTTGTTGACGTGCTCCTCGATTCCGCAGGCATGGGTGTGAAACAGGTGGAACGGGAAGGTCTCTCTATGAATGAATAAATTTCTCGGCGGCATTGACAATGGCG
>MAXM01000235.1:4095-4512 GCA_001751015.1 Desulfobacterales bacterium C00003106 | reverse complement strand
GTCCGGAAGACCGAGCCGTACCACGTTTGTTCCGGTAATCCCGGCATTGCTGAGACATTCCAGCACCGCGCTTCCAAAACCCCCGCAAGAGATGTTGTCTTCGACGGTAATGAGATTCGGTATCTTTTCCGCCAGGGAAAGGATCAATTCGGAATCAAGCGGCTTCACAAAGCGGGCATTAACCACTGTGGCGGAAATGCCTTTGTCTGACAGTTCATTGGCGGCAACAACAGCGGCGGAGACTGTCAGGCCGATTGCCAGTATAATCAGATCACTCCCTTCTGCCAGGACTTCTCCTTTGCCTATGGGAACCGGCTCGATTTCTGAATCAAGCGGCACGCCGAGACCGCATGCTCTCGGATAACGATACGCAATGGGGCCGTCGTGGTCAAAGGCGGTGCGCATCATTTTACGGAG
>MAXM01000235.1:2844-4066 GCA_001751015.1 Desulfobacterales bacterium C00003106 | reverse complement strand
GACAGATCAAAGGCTCCCTGGTGTGTCGGGCCGTCATCTCCGACTATTCCGCCACGGTCAACAGCAAAGATCACCGGCAGGGATTCAAGGCAGACATCGTGCACTATCTGGTCATACGCCCTTTGCAGAAAGGTTGAATAGACCGCCACCACGGGATGAAATCCTTGAGTGGCCATTCCGGCTGCAAAGGTGACCCCGTGTTGTTCGGCGATCCCCACATCAAAAAAACGGTCAGGAAAACGCTCCGCAAACCCTGCCAATCCTGTCCCTTCCGGCATAGCCGCGGTCACGGCTACGATTTTTTCATCCTTTTCGGCACATTCGACCATGGTGTCGCCAAAGACCCTGGTATAGGTGGGAATGCGCTTTTTTGACGTAATACAATTGCCGGTTGAGATCTCAAAGCCTCCAACGCCGTGAAAATACGTAGGATTTTGTTCCGCGGGAGGATATCCCTTTCCTTTTTTGGTAAGCACGTGAAGCAGAACAGGTTCTTCCATGACCTGCATATTGCGGAGTGTGGGGATGAGATGATCGAAACGATGCCCCTTGATGGGACCGAGATAATCAAAATTGAATGCCTCAAACAGAATGCCGGGTGTAAGGAAACTCTTGAAAGAGTCTTCCGTTCTCTTGGCAAGCTGGTACATGTCGTCACCGACCCCGGGGAGTGATTTGAGGAAATCACCGAATTCACGCTTCAAGTTCATGAAATGCCTGGCGGAAAGCTTCCTGCTCAGGAATGATGACAAGGCCCCGACGTTTTTTGATATGGACATCTCATTATCGTTCAGAATAACGATCATGTCCTTGTGGATATGTCCGGTCTGATTCAATCCCTCGTAAGCAAGCCCCGCGGTCATCGATCCATCGCCTATTACGGAAATGATCTTGGAACGGTCTTTTTTTATGCGTTTGGCGCAAAGCATGCCAAGTCCCGCAGAGATCGATGTGCTGCTGTGTCCGGTGGAAAAAGAGTCGTAGGGACTTTCGCTGATTCGCGGAAAACCGCTCAGCCCTCCGTGCTGCCTTATAGTATGAAAAGAGTCTCTTCTTCCTGTCAGAAGCTTATGCGCATAGGCCTGATGTCCTACGTCCCAGACGATCTTATCTGTGGGAGCGTCAAAGACATAATGCAAAGCTATGGTCAATTCAACAACCCCTAGGCTTGGGGCAAGATGCCCCCCGGTCTTAGAGACCGTTTTGACAATAACGTCCCGGA
>MAXM01000235.1:0-2782 GCA_001751015.1 Desulfobacterales bacterium C00003106 | reverse complement strand
CAAAATAAAAAAACCTCCCCGTTTCTTACCTTGTTCTTTCTGCTACGTACCGGGCCAGCGCCCGCAACGGTTCTCCCTTATTGCCAAACATAGTCAGGATGCGCAAAGCATTTGCTGTCAGGTTCTCTCCCTTCTGTTTTGCCTTGTTCATGCCAAGCAAAAGAGGGTAGGTGGCCTTCCTGCGGATAAGGTCAGTGCCTGTTTTCTTGCCCATCCGCTCTTCTGAGCCTTCTATGTTCAATATATCATCATACACCTGGAAGGCGAGGCCAATCGTTTTTCCATATTCAGAGAGGGCCTTGATCTCGTTGTCTATACCACCACCCAGGATCGCACCGCACCTGACAGAGACCTCAATAAGGGCGCCGGTCTTCAGCCGATGAAGTCTTTCAAGCTCTGTCAGTACAATATCCTTCCCCTCTGAATCAATGTCAAGGACCTGGCCGGAGATCATGCCGGCGTATCCCGCAGCCCGTGCGATCAGATGGACCGCCGTTATCCACAATGCAGGATCTGTCGAATCATCAAGGTCTTTCGGGTGCGTCATGATCTCGAATGCGGCGGTAAGGAGTCCGTCGCCCGCAAGGATGGCTGTTGCTTCTCCATAGACCTTGTGATTGGTCGCCTTCCCGCGCCGCAGGTCGTCATTGTCCATGGCCGGCAGGTCGTCATGAACAAGCGAATAGGTGTGGATCAACTCAAGCGCGCACGCCGCGGGCATTACAGCATTCCCGCTTCCTCCCACCGCCTCTGCTGCCGCTATACAGAGAATAGGGCGCAGACGTTTTCCACCTGCCATAAGAGAATACCGCATTGCATCAAGGATGCCGGAAGGATCATCCATGTCATCGAAAACAGAGTTCAGTCTCTTTTCAACAATCTTCCGTTTTGTGTGAAGATATTCTCTGATATCGATTGACATCGAAATCCCCATGCCCTTGGGCTACTATAGACCTTCAGATAATTAATTGCACAACCATATTTCACCCCTTGCCTGATTTTCGTCTATGATTCGAGTGTGTCCTCGTCAACCTCTTTCTCTTCATCCTGGAGAAGTATCGAGATTTTCTTTTCAATTGCATCGAGTTTTTTTGAACATAATCTCGATAGCTTAATCCCTTCTTCAAACCGTTTGAGAGAATCCTCCAACGAAACCTCTCCGGATTCAAGCTCTCTTACAATATCTTCGAGCCGTTTCATGGCGTTCTCAAAGTTCTGTTTTGGCATGGTTCAGGTTCCCTTCGTCAGCTGCGACACTTTTCCACACGGCAAAAGATCCTGCCCCTCGCAACTATTACCTCAAGGGCCTGCCCGGCAGAAACAGACCCGGCGTCTTTTATGATCTCGTAACCAGGAAGCCTTCTCGTAACGCTGTATCCGCGCATCAAGGTAGAAAGAGGACTCAAGGACCCGAGTTTGGCTGCGTTTGTACGAAGCAGGCCGCGATTCTGTTCAACAAGACCCTGCATGCGACTGGAAAGGGCGCTGACATTCCGTTTCAGTTCAATATGCTGTATCCTGGTCTTCTCCGTAGGTCTGCAGTGGTGAAGTCTTTCACGCCACGACATCCATCTCTCGTTGACCTTCCTGATATCGTTTGAACATACGTAATTGATTCTCGAAAGATTGTCATCAAGACGAAGCCGCAGGTTTGCAATCAGCCTTGCGGGATCTGACAGCCGTTGTGAAATATGGTGTATATGGTCACGAAACCCAGTAATTTTGTTTGAAAAAACGGTTCCAAGCAGGTCTCGGGCAGAACCGATCTGTGCGATCAAATCGTCCTTTTTGGGTATTACAACCTCGGCCGCGGCAGAAGGTGTAGGCGCCCTTACATCCGCGACAAAATCAGCGATCGTGTAATCTGTTTCATGTCCCACAGACGAAACAACCGGGATACGGGATTCAAATACCGCCCTGGCGACTTCTTCAGTATTAAAAGGTTGCAGGTCTTCAAGAGATCCACCTCCTCGTGCAAGAATAATAACGTCAACGTCGCGTCTTTCGTTCAACAATTTCAGGGCGGAGGCGATCTCTTTCTCAGCGCCGGCCCCCTGTACCCGCACCGGTGCGATTACAATGCGCATGTTGTCAAACCTGCGTCGAGCAACATGGATAATGTCCCGAATGACAGCTCCTGTTGGAGAGGTTACTACTCCAATTTTTGCCGGCAAAAACGGAAGAGGGCGTTTGTGCGTTTCGTCAAACAGTCCCTCGTCTGAGAGTCTCTTCCTGAGCTGTTCAAACGCAAGCTGAAGCGCCCCGATCCCTTTTGGTTCCATGACTTCCAGGATAATCTGATACGAGCCGCGCGGTTCAAACACCGTAATCCGGCCCATCCCGATTATCTCCGTGCCATCTTCGGGCTGAAATTTCAAGAACCGGTTTTGACCCCGGAACATGACCGAACTGATCTGGGCTCCATGGTCTTTCAGGGTAAAATAGAAATGGCCCGAGGCAGGAATACGGAAATTGGAGATCTCTCCGGCAATCCATACAAACGGATAAGTATTTTCAAGAAGGGACTTGATCGAATGCGTCAGTTCCGAAACGGTGTATATCCGCCGCTCTAATTGTTTGACAGGATTATCCATATATACAATCAATTCATAGCACAGATTCAGTTGTGGAGTCAATCAGGGATGATTTTATAAAAGAGCCCATTTTTGACAACTTGAATCTGTTGACGCAAAAACGATGCGATCTGCAAAACAGCCAATTCTTGATCCAATAACAACAAAATCCATAATGTCTGATAATGGATATTATGTAAACTTTGGGG
>MAXM01000234.1:2644-3314 GCA_001751015.1 Desulfobacterales bacterium C00003106 | reverse complement strand
ACCAATCCTTGATAACAAATAGCAATCAAGAGACAAAGGCGAAAAAGCTTATGGAACTTTCTGATAAGAGGGTGATGGGGCGCATTCCAAAAAAAGTAGGAACTACGCGTAATGGGGGATTTCCATGCGATTTCCGTACGGATTATGCAATTTCAATAAGATCATAACAAACTGTCATTTTCTATTGCGACCGGACAGATCGTATTGCTTTGCTTGAAGACAGAGGGGATTTTCTGCTCTTTTTGCGGCCTCGAAGATTCGGCAAGAGCCTTTTGCTTTCCATGCTTCAAAACTATTATGATCTGGCCAGAAAGGACAGATTCGAAGAGCTCTTCGGTCACCTGCTGATCAGCACGAATCCTACACCATTGCACAATCAATACTTTATCCTTAAGTGGGATTTTTCCTGCGTTGATCCTTCCGGAAGCGCTGAGGATATAAAAAGCGCGCTGAACAATCATATAAATGCATGCATAAGATCATTTAGTGTAACATACCAGGAGTACTTAGAGCGAGCAATCGAAGTGTATCCGCATGATGCTGTAAGTTCGATCAAGTCCTTGCTTGATGCTGTCCGGCAAACCCCTTATTTGGTCTATCTCCTTATCGACGAGTATGACAATTTTGCCAACGAGGTCATGATGGGAGTGCGCAGGGAGAAAAAGGATAT
>MAXM01000234.1:1761-2563 GCA_001751015.1 Desulfobacterales bacterium C00003106 | reverse complement strand
TTACAAGCGGTTATAATATTGCAGAAAACATATATCTTGACCCGGCCTTTAACGATCTGTGCGGCTTTCATGAAGCGGAAATAGAAAAAGCTGTAAAAACTATTGCAACAGAATGCAATCTTCAAGAAAAGGATCCCCTGGATGCTCTTGATCTCATGCGCATCTATTATAACGGGTATGCGTTTGCCCCTGATGCAAAAGAGCTTGTATATAATCCCACATTGGCGATCTATTTTATGAAAGCATTTCTTAGAACCTGTAAATATCCGAGAGAGATGCTCGATGCCAATCTTGCAGCCGATGAGGCAAAGCTGCAGTATATATCCCAAGTGCCAAGGGGCTGCCAGTTGCTTCTTGACTTGACGATAAAGGATAATCGCCTGGTTGTTTCCAGGATGGCTACTCGTTTTGGGATTCAACGGATGCTTTCGGACAAAAGCAAGAATTTTGCTTTTATGTCCTCTTTTCTATATTACTTCGGAGTCCTGACAATAGATGGAGAAACAGAAGTCGGTGAACTAATCCTGAGGGTTCCCAACCTGGTAACTCGCGGTCTCTATGTAGAACGTATTCAGGAAATGCTTCTTCCTGATCCGCTTGACAGGGATGACGGTGTTCTTGCCGCTGAGCAGCTTTATGCCAAAGGGAACATGGAGCCCCTTTGCGAGTTTGTGGAGCAAAGGTTTTTCAAGGTGTTTCGCAATCGCGACTACCGGTGGGCCAACGAACTTACGGTCAAGACGGCGTTTTTGACGCTTCTTTACAACGATATCCTTTATATCATGGATTCGGAAAAAGAGGC